>CATOPA010000084.1 GCA_951801965.1 uncultured Erysipelotrichaceae bacterium
TATTGAAAATGGACTAATAAAAAACCAACTTCATCTTCTGTCAAATTGATTCCTAAAGCTTTTTCTTCATTTTCAAAAACAATCCAACACAAATTAAATAATGTATCAAATTCATGTTTAATCGATTCTATTAATTCATTTTTTATACATATACCTTTTCTTAATCTAAATACCATTGCATTTAAATGTAATATCAAATGATTAAAATGATCCATATCACATGAAAAATCTACATCTAATAATACTTGCATCCTTTTTAAAATCCTATCATATACGAGTTGATCTGATGGCAATATATTATCAAAATTGTTTATCCAAATTCTATCGGCTAATAAATATTCTGATAAAAATTTTGTATCTCCTTCTTCAAAATGTACATTTTCATATTGTTCTAAACACTCTAAAAATTGCTTTGCTAAAATCAAATTAGGGAGGAATTTTACCTTATCAATAATTAATTTTGATTGATTGTCTTCTATATGATGCTGATGTTTCGCTTGAGATAGCAATGTAATAAGTACAGAAAATATATTTATCATATAGTGCTCTGCAAGATTTAAGTTTACATCACGTATATAATTTTGTATGATCTTATCAATACATTCAATGATTGTTATTGGATATAATACTTCCAATTGTCTTATTTTTTCTTGATAGTTTTGTCCTACCATTAATTGTTCATTAAAATATATTTGATTTTGACAAATTATCTTTTGGGATAAGTCATCCTGAAATTTAACTTGCTGTGATGATATATGTATTTTCATTGGATAGTTTTTTTCAAATGTTTTATTAAGATATTGTATATCATATCTTAAGGTATTTTGTGATATATAATACTCATCACAAAAATCATATATATTTATTCTCTTTCTTTCTATAAAAAGTCTTCTGACTAATTCAATTCTTCTCACTTTTGCTGAATAATCATTAGTTTCAAAATCAAAACTTTCCTTCAATCCTATATATTTTACCTTTATGCCTAGTCCTGGATTTTTCTCTATCATATATCCCATTTTTAATAATTCTGCTTCTACATCATTGAGATAAGAATATACTGTTCTTTTTGATAATCCTAACATTTTAGCATAATTTTCTACTTTATTGATTCCTTCTTGCCTCAACAAAATATCCATTAATTTCCTCTTTTTTTCATTAAACATCTTCTATCACATCCGTTTTATCATTTGAAACATTTTATATAATAGTCATGAATCATTAATCTATCAGACTCACTTAAATCCACATTATCAAGAAGCTTTTCTCCTAATTGTAATTCATTACTAAAATCATAATAACAAGCATATGCTATGGTTTTTAATATAACATTTCGTGCTTCTGTGCTAGAAATAAGTTTTAATGGTTTAATAAGTCTTTCTTGCTCTCCTAGTTTTCTTTTAGCATTATTAATATTCCTAATAATACTGTCTTTTATATAAACATTAGAAAATTTCAAAATCGCATTGTTTGCAAATTCTTTCTGTTCTTCAAGAGTAACATTATACTTTTTTGCAATAATTTTATTAAGATTCTCTAATAATGAAGAAATATCTTGTTTGATTTCTTTATCAGATGCTGCATCACTTAACCATTCATATCCCTTTACAAACCCATTATACCCAATGATTGCTGATAAACAGTTATACGTATAAATCTTTCTTTCCATTAACTCAGGAAAGTTTTGAATATGTGTAAGATTTAAAAATGGTAATTTACCATTAATTTTAGATACTGGTAAGTAATCCAAATCTTGAGATATAATATCTATTCCCTTATTATTTGTTGTGCAAAAGACTCCAGCATCTGCGAATTGACACTTATTTATTTCTTCTGATGTTAAATAAGACTTTAATGTTTGGGAAGCAGAAATAGCATTTTCAAAAGTGATAACTACCAATTGTGAATTTCTTCTTTTTATTCCTTCTTTTATTTCCTCTGCTACATCTTTGTATTGACTTATATCAGTGGAAATCATTAAATAATCTGTATTTTCTAACGAATCAATCATTTCTTCACTCTTTGCATATATAGCCTTTGTGTAATTGATTTTCATCGAAGGACGAGTATTACCATAAAATTCAATGTTATATTCATTACTCTCTTTTAATAAATCTACAATAGATTGATCAATATCAGCAAATGTTATTTCACATTGATGAATAAATCGAGGTATAAAACCTCTACCTGTCTTACCTGCTCCTAGTATTAAAACTTTTTTCATTGTATGACCTCATTTAAAAATTGCCTTGCTTGAGATTCCATATCCCAAGCTTCATCTCTGTGTTTTACTCGAATCTCTAATGCTACTGTTATATTATCATCAAGGTATTTATCCATTATTTCTATGATTTTCTTAGCAGATTCTTTATTTAAAAAACCTTCTTCACAAAATGACAAATGATGATCTCCATATAAATTTGAGTTTGGATCTAAAACAGCATTTGATAAATGAACTCTTTCTATGTATGGAGCTAATTGTTTTATGGATTCCTCAAACTCATCTCTATTCAATGCGACATGTGCACTATCCCAACAAATTCTTAATCTTCCTTCTTGAATGTGGATTTGGTCAACCTCTTCTAAAAATTGTAAGGTTGTTTTCGTTGTTCCTACGACATTCTTTTTATGAGCAAACTGATCTAAAGGTTCAACTATGACTTTCATATCATTATAATTCATTTTCATTTCAGATAATATTTCATTCATTGAATGAACAAATGCTTTTAGTCCCTCACTTACATCTTTTTCAATTTTACCACTAGCAATACCAATATAATGACAATGAGTTTTCTTAGCGATTTTTAACATATTGAGGACTTTAGAAACTGCTTTTTTTCTTTGCTCATTATCTATAGATGATAAATTTAAATTTTCTCTTTGTAATTCTCCTGTAATCCAATAAGTTGTTTGTCTATCACCCAAAGCTAAATTATAAAAATCTATAAGGTCTTCATCTCTAATCAATCTTGTTTCAATACTTTTATATTCTTTTATTGATGATAATCTGTCATATACTGCTTTTAAATCATTTGTATCATGAGTTAAAGGATCTAAAATATTTGAAACTAATATTGAGTATTTATACTTTTTCATTTTCTCCCTCCTTTCAAATGTATTATAACATTTCCAAATAATCAGCAAAAACCAAAGACTTTCAACAAGTTGTTGCAATAAATTATTATTTTCATAGATAATTTATTAGATGAAATACAGTATAGAAAGTTATACTGCTGAACCTTCTTTTATGAGAATATTCCTTTTTTTAAAGACTAAAAAAGAGGTATATCACTTTCGATATATCTCTTATTTCATATAAAATACTCTTTTCTCTTTTCTTGGTACAGGATTTGGATAATCTCCCTCAATATAACCTAATGCACAATGCCCTATGCCTTCATATTCTTCTTCAATTCCAAGAGATTTTAATAAATCCTTTCCCCACTGTGTTTCAAATTCCTCTTTCGCTCTATGAATCCAACAGCTTCCAATATCAAGTCCATGAGCTGCAAGCATAAGATTTCCCATCACAAGGCTACCATCATAAACACGATTATGCCAATCTTTTTTTGCAAGGACAATCAATATAACAGGTGCTCCATAAAAAGGATCAGTTCCTTCTTTGCCACCCATAATTTCACAGTTCATCTTCACAATTTGTTCTCTTAAATCCTTATTCGTCACTTGAATAATTATTGTATTTTGTGTCCCTCTTGCACTAGGAGCATATAATCCTGCTTCTATAATTTGATCAATGATTTCTTGAGGAATCATGTCTGGTTTGTATTTACGAATACTTCTTCTTGTTTTCATTTGTTCTAATAACATATTAAAGACCTCCTTATCATTAAAGTATCATAAAATTCTTATAAAGAAAACTGATTTTTCTTAACTAAAAAAACAAATTTATAATAAATAGATTTTTTAATGAAAAAATTATAAAAATAATATACAATAAAAACATATGGAGGAAAGAGTATATGGATATTTTAAAAAGACGTTGGATTTATATTTTCAATGGCTTTATCGTTTTATTATTTATGGGTTGTGGATTAGCTTGGAGCATATTTGTTGTTCCTATTGAAAATGCTTTTCATTGGACAAGAGATCAGACATCTTTAGCTTTTACAATTAATATTTTATGTTTTTCTGTAGGAAGTATTTTGACAGGTATTTTAAGTAAGCATTTTTCACTTTCAACTTTATTAAAAATTTCTGCTTTCATGATGGGAATTGGATTCTATTTAGCAAGTTATATGAATCATATTTTCATGCTTTATCTTTCTTATGGAATTATTGTTGGTGTGGGAATTGGTTTAGGATATAATTGTGTTGTATCTTCTTGTCCCTTATGGCTACCTGAAAAAACAGCGACAGCAACAGGTATTTTATTAATGGGATATGCCTTAAGTACTGCTATTTTTGGTCCATTATTAAATTCTTTGATTCATTCTATTGGAATAACAAGTACATTTAGAGTTCTTGCTTTTATTTGTGGATTAGGAATCTTCTTAGGAAGCATTTTACTTAAACAGCCAACAGTAGAAGAAGTCAAACAGTTGCCACAAGTTGACAGACATTCACATAAAAAGTCTTATAACATCATTACTTCTCAAATGATAAGAATGCCTTTGTTTTGGTGTTATTATTTAATCACTGTTTTGTTTGGTGGTGTTGGATTGGTTATCATCAATCATTGTTCTCCAATGTTAACAGAAGGACTTGCTATATCAGCAACACTTGCAGCTTTTGTAATGAGTATTGCTTCATTATTTAATGGAGTTTCTCGTTTCTTATGGGGAATTATTTTAGATAAGTTTGGTGTTGTAAGATGTTTAGCTCTTATTGGATTATGCTTAATAACAGCAAGTTTTGGTCTTTATATGTCTTATACATATCAGTTATCTTTAATATTTATGATAAGTGCCTGTTTAATGCTGTTTTCTTATGGAGGCAATGCAATGACATGTCCTTCAGTGATTAGAGAAATGTTTGGTCATCGTACTTTTTCTTTAAACTATTCAGTGTTGGCAACAAATTCTATTTTTACATCATGTTTTCCTGCTATTGCTGGAATTTTACAAGTTCAAACAAAAGGTTATCAAATTCCATTATTTTTACTTGCTGTGATATCTCTTATTTCTATTATTGTTCTTATTATATTTTCTAATCTTTATCATAAACGTTTTGATTTTCAAGAAAAGTAAAACTATATTTATATCAAAAAGTTGTGCCTATAACATGCTTTGATAAGATTTTGTTATTGACACAACTTTCTTTTTATCATTTTTCTCACTTCATCGTTAAGTGATTTAAAGTCATCTTTAATTTTTCTTCTTTATGTCTTTTATCAAGGTGAAGATAATGTGTATATAAAATATCTGTTATGATTAATGCTGGTATTTGTGGTGATATCTTATTTGAAAATACCAAATTCTTTAATCCTCCAATAAAAACAAATTCATCATAATATTGACTATACTCAGGAACTTGCGTTGTTGATAATAAAATTGCTTTTGCCTCTTTTTCTTTAGCATCTTTAAGTCCACGAATCACTTCTTCTGTTTTTCCACTAATACTAATTCCTATCACAAGAGCCTTTTTATCAATACGTGTCATATTCATAACAATAGAATGAGCATCTGTTAAACAATCAACATTTAAACCCAGACGCATAAAACGTAATTTAAATTCACTCGCAACAAATGATGATGACCCCATCCCATAAACATAAACACGTTCATATTCATCTAACATCTGAGCAATCCTTACCATTTGTTCATTACTAATAAGAGCATATGTTTTTTCTAAAATTTTCTGATATGAGTCTAAAACCTGTTGTGTTAATCTATCTAAATCTTTTTGAACATGTAATGATTGTTGATATACAAATAAGAATTCTCTATATCCGCTAAATCCCAGTTTCTGAGAAAAACGTGATAAAGAAGATTCTGAAACAAACAATCTTTGTGATACTGCCTTAGATGATAAATCATCATTTTGAACATCTTTAATAAAATAATCAGCAATACTTTTCTCAACATGAGTCAATTGATCATATGATGATTCAATAATCATAACAATATTTTCACTAGAATTTCTTATTTTCACCACATCCTTTTCCCTTATCAGTCTTCTTTAATTTCTTCTATTGCATCTACAAATGTCTTTGTAATCAATTGCGGTCTTGTAATCATTGACCCTACAACAACACTATAACATTCTAATTCTAATGCTCTCTTGACTTTTGAAGGTGTATCAATATTCCCTTCTCCAATCACTGGATGTTTTGTTGATGAGATGATATCTTTTAAAATTTGAAAATCATTTTCTTCAATTTTATTTTGATAACTTTGTGGTGTATAACCAACTAATGTTGTCCCTATAAAATCAAATCCAAGTTGATCTGCATGAATAGCCTCTTCAACAGTAGAGCAATCTGCCATAAACAGTTGTTGGGGATATTTTTCTTTAACTTCCTTAAAGAAATCATCTAATGTTTGTTGTTGATATCTAAGACGTGATGTTGCATCCATTGCAATAATATCTACGCCTTCTTCTACTAAAGCATCTACTTCTTTCATTGTTGTTGTAATAAAAACTTGTGTTCCTTCATATTCTTTTTTGATGATTCCAATAATAGGTAAATCAACTTCTTGTTTGATTGCTTGAATATCTTTAACACTATTTGCTCTAATCCCTTTTGCTCCTCCCATTTTTGCAGCCAACGCCATTTTGGCCATAATAAATGGAGAATGTAATGGTTCATTTCCTAATGCTTGACATGAAACAACAAGACTTTTCTCTATACTTTTCATAAATGTCCTCCTTATATTGAATAGTCCTTTTTCTATTAATTTACTCATAATAAGGTATTATGACAAGTTTTAGAGGTCTTTTAGAAACTACTTTCATTTTAGATCATCATTTGTTTTATATAGTGAAAATACTTTCACTATATAAAAAGAAGTTGATTACAACTTCTTAATCATCAGTTCCAAACAAACGATCTCCAGCATCTCCTAACCCTGGAACAATATAACCTTTTTCATTAAGTTTTTCATCTAATGCAGCAACAACCAAATCAACATCTGGATGCTCTCTTTCTATAACTTCTATACCTTCTGGTGCAGCAACTAAACAAGCGAGTTTAATATACTTTGCTCCTCTTTTTTTAATATTTGTAATAGCAGAGACAGCACTTCCACCTGTTGCTAGCATTGGATCTACAACAAGAACATCAGCTTCAGGTAAACATGATGGAAATTTTGCATAATATTCTTCTGGTTCTAATGTTTCTTCATTTCTAGCCATTCCTATATGACCAACTTTTGCTGTAGGAATCACTGTTTTAAATCCATCAACCAATCCTAATCCTGCTCTTAAAATAGGAACCAACACAACTGGTCTAACAAGTTTCTTTCCAGTCATTGGACAAATTGGTGTGACTATTTCCACACTTTTGACTGGTAATCCTTTTGTGACTTCATAAGCCATCAGCATGGCAATTTCATCTAAATTTTGTCTAAATTCTTTTGTCCCTGTTTCTTTATTTCTCATAATTGTTAATTTATGATCAATAAGTGGATGGTTTAATATTGTTGTTGACATATCTGTTCCTTCTTTCTCTATGTATTTCTTCTTTATATTCTATCATAGTTTTCTTTCTTTTTATACAAAAAGAAACATAAAATTATAATTTAAAAAAGATTGAATATCTTTATCCTTTCTTATAAAAATAGACCGCTAATTCTTTTGTTAACGGTCTTGATTTTTATTTCAAATATGTTTTTTCTTGATACATTGTCACTTTATCAGTTAAAGCTTTCACTCTCGCAAGACATTCTTCTTTGATTGCCTCAGTTTCTTCATTCTTTAAACGATATGCGATAATCTTTCCAACTTCTCTAAAATCATCTTCATTGAATCCTTTTGTTGTCATAGCTGGTGTTCCTACACGAATACCACTTGCTTTAAAAGGTTTTTCACTATCAAAAGGAATAGCATTTTTATTTGCAGTGATATTAATTTCATCTAATAATCTTTCTGCTTTCTTTCCTGTAATTCCACAACTTGCTTTCACATCAACAAGCAATAAGTGATTATCAGATCCTCCAGCAACCAATCTGAATCCTTCTTCTTTCAAAGATTCTTCTAAAGCTTTTGTATTTTTAATAATTTGTGTGGCATAGTCTTTAAATTCTGGTTGTAATGCTTCATAGAAACAAGCCGCTTTTGCAGCAATAATATGCATTAATGGTCCTCCTTGCATACCAGGGAAAACAGCTCTATCAATATCAGCTGCAAACTCTTCTTTACACATAATAACACCACCACGAGGTCCTCTTAATGTCTTATGTGTTGTTGTTGTTACAATATCAGCGTATGGAAATGGTGATGGATGTAATCCAGTCGCAACTAATCCAGCAATATGTGCCATATCAACCATAAATAAAGCACCATTATCATGAGCAATTTTTGCCATCAATTCAAAATCAATAATTCTTGAATAAGCACTTGCTCCAGCAACAACTAATTTTGGTTTGATTTCTTCAACTTTTCTTTGATAATCTTCATAGTCTATCATTTCTGTTTCCTGAGAAACTCCATAGCTATAGAATTCATAATTAATTCCAGAATAATTCAAAGGATGTCCATGAGTTAAATGTCCTCCATCAGCTAAAGACATACCTAAAACTTTATCACCATGATTTAATAAAGCAAGATATACAGCAGTATTGGCTTGTGCACCACTATGTGGTTGAACGTTTGCATGCTCACATCCAAATAATTCTTTTAAACGATTTTTTGCTAAATTCTCCACTTCATCAACATATTGACATCCACCATAATATCTCTTTGCTGGATATCCTTCTGCATACTTATTTGTAAGAACTGACCCAGCAAGCTCTAAAATTTGCTGAGAAACAAAGTTTTCTGAAGCAATTAATTCAATATTATTTCTTTGTCTATTTAATTCTCTTTCTACACT
>CATOPA010000085.1 GCA_951801965.1 uncultured Erysipelotrichaceae bacterium
TATTTATTTTAAAAAGAGTATATAATTTTCTACATATAAATCCATTTTCTAGTCATTTCATTTTTACTTTATATCACTTCTTTTTTTATCATACATAAAAAGCAACCAATAAAATGTTGATTGCTTTTTTTATTATCAAACGATATTAAGTTATTAATCATTTGCTTCAAAACCACTTTTCTTATAAATCACAAGAAATAAAACTGTCGCAATAATAATTTCTACAATTAAAACAATAAGACTACCTAATTGAAGTGGATTGTCATTAATACTCATGTGATTTGTAAAATCTAGAATGACTCCTGTAAATGTCAAAGATGATATTGCATCAAGAATAGGGTGAATCCCATTCAACATTGGTAAAAGTAATAACAGTAGCATAAATGGTGTTGTTATCACACTTGCATTCATTTGATCCTTTGAATAAATACCAATAAGCATACCCATAATTGTTCCAATAAGGCTAGATAATGTTGATAGCAATAAATAGCATCCCCATTGAACACCTGTCATAGATAAACCAGTGATAAAAGGTAGTAAAGTATTAACAATCATTGATTCTATAAGAACTGGTAACACACTTCCAAGATAAAATTCCATCCCATTTACTGAAGAAGTCATCAGCACTCTTAATGTATGCTTTTCTTTTTCTTCCGCAAGTGAGCCTGCAACACAAAAAATACTGCACATACAAATATTCATAATAACGCAGTTTGCTAGTGCTGATGGACTCACTTTTCCACCTTCCATATAGACACTAGACATAAATCGCATTAAAAATGCAAAACCTATTGAAAATAAAGGCATAATGATATATGTTTTATCAAGTAAAGTTTTACTCTTAACTTCCATAACTGCTAATAGTTTTCTTAAATGAATGTTTTTCATTCTAATCCCCTCCCTGTTACCTTTAAAAATACTGTTTCTAATGTTGGTTCACATGAATGTAGTGTTTCAATACGATTTTCTAATAACCATTCATTAAGCTGTAATATTTCATCTTTTATCTGATGAATAACATATTCTTTTTTATCATCTAATAAAACACTATACTTCTTTTCTGTATTGTATTTTAAACATAGCTGATGAGGTGTACCAAACTCAACAATCTCACCATCGTTTAATAATGCGACATGATCACATAACTTTGTGGCTTCTTCCATATTGTGTGTTGTTAAAAATATAGCCATTCCTTCACATTTAAGCTCTAGTAATAACTGATGAATCCTTAAAGCAGTAGAAGGATCTAAACCACTTGTAGGTTCATCCAAAAATAAGACCTTTGGGTTATGCAAAATTGCCCTTGCTAAAACTAAACGCTGTGTTTGTCCTTTTGATAACTTTGATGCTAACTTATCTCTGTGTTCCAACAATCCAACTCTTTCTAACAAAATATCAATTTCATTTTTATCTACACCATGTATTTTAGAAAAATAACGAAGATTCTCATAAACTGTTAATTTTTCATATACACCACTCATATCTGTCACGATTCCAATTTGCTCATAAATTGTTTCATCAATGTTTTTTGAATCAATACCAAGAATATAAGCTTCTCCAGATGTTTGATGCAACTGACCAGTAATAATTTTAATCGTTGTTGTTTTTCCTGCTCCACTTGGCCCTAAAAAACCTAATATTTCTCCCTTGTGCAAGATAGCATTAATATCTTTTAAAACAAGTTCATTTTTAAATTTTTTTGAAACATGATTTAATTTAATCATTTCATTCATATATTATTCCTCCTTCATTACCTATATATCTTAAATAAAATAATACAGAAAAAGTAAAACATTTCCTAAATGGTTATGATGACTTCCTAAATAACAAAAAATTGGTTACAACGAACCAATTTTGTTTAATAAATTTGATTTTTCTCTTCTTGATATTGGAAGAGTTTGTCCTGCTACTGTTAATGTTTGATGCTTTAAATCAACAGACTCAATTTTTTGAATAGATACCAAATAGGAACGATGCACTTTGATGAAGCTTTCAGACAGTTCCTTTTGAATACTAGAAATGTTTCCTAAAAACTCAATATACTGATTCTTTCCATAGAGAATAACATAATGAGAACGTGTAGATGTTTCAAAATAATAAATATCTTCTAGTGGAATATGATGAATCATATCACCACTTTTTATCGTATAACAGGTTATTGGATCTTTATTTTCTACTTGTAGTTTTTCAACTAACGAAGCTAAGCATTGCGCAATAGACTCCGTTAACTTTTCTGGTACATCTTTCACAATATAATCAAATGCCTCTAAATGATACTGAAAAGTTTTGTATGCTAAATCCTTATAGCTAGTAATATAAACAATTGAACCATTTGGATCAATTGCTCGAATTTCTTTACCTAACAGAAAACCATCAAATTCCTTATGTCTTAATTCAACATCTAAAAAATATAAATGACGTTTGGTTTCTTCTTTTTTTATTGCTGATAAGAGCGTTTCTGGTGAAGTTGTAGAGCAAGTCATTTCCATATCATAATTTTGAATAATTATTTGTTTATCAATTATATCAGTAATATGATGACAGATGTTTTTTTCGTCATCACAAACAAAAACCTTAATCATTTGTTTCACCTCGTCTAATAAAAATATCTTGAATAAACTTTTGTTCTCTTATTTCTGTCATATGAGAAATAGAGTTATAGAAACTGATAATTGATTTTAGACTTGTTAAACCTTGCCCACTATGATTTTCTTTTGAAGAATAACCTTGCCGATAAATCTTCATCATATCTATCTCTTTGTAAATCGTATTTTCAACAATAATATGCAATCCTTCACTCTGATTAGAAAGTATCAATGTGATTTGACCTCCATGTTCTTTGACTTCTTCGATGGCATTATCCATTAAAATACCAATAATTCTACATAAATCAAAGGTCTTAATAGGAGTTTTGTCAATAGGATACATAATCTCTAAATAAAATTGAATATTATTTTTATCTATCTCTGTCATCTTTTGAAATAAGATACTTTTTAACTCAGTGTTGATGATCTTTGAAACTTGGTTAGTCAGATTCATTTTCTTATCAATATTTTCATTAAAATCATCAATAAGCTGATGTAAATCTTGTTCAATAGATTCAATATCTCCTTGCGTTGATTTTAAATATAAAGATGTTATCATATTTTTAAAGTCATGTCTAAAATTTCTCATATCTTGATGAATATTTTCCAAATTCTTAATATATAATTCCTGCTGTTGTAAAACAATTTGAGAATACTTCTTTTCTTCTTGTGCCCTAATAAGTGCAGTATAATTTTGAGAGAAAAAATATATTATTAGCAATAATATAATCAAAAGTAAAAATTCTGAATGATTAAATATAAATTTTTGTCGATTGATAATAGCTTGAACCATGACATATGCTAAAGAAATTCCTAGTGATAACATAATTGTTTTAGAATAAGTAAAGTCTTCTTTTTTGATTAAATAATTAAGAAATGAAAAATCAGATTTGCGAATAAAGAATGCTACAATCATATCAGAAGCACATACAACTACAAATGATGTTAAAACATATAAAATACTGCTAGTATTAGCAATAGCATAGCTAAAGTTATTAAGCATAAAAAAAACAAATTCAAAAAGACACCATGATATTGATAAAAATAATATAACTCTTTTTAATTCTTTATCCAATATGAAATAAACAGCAACTACAGAAACAAAGTAGTTAGATAAGTTAATATAACTCATATATGCAATAAGAGATAATAGCTCATTATTGAATGTAGAAAAAAATCCATCAAATAATGCTTCATTCCATGCAAATAACAGATAATAAAGTAATATAGTTAAAAGAGTCGCTAAAAATGATTTCTTTAAAGAAATCTTATTTCCACACAATCTTTGATAAGATAGTATAACAAATAACATTATGAATATATTTGCTAAAAACATTGATACAGAATACAAATTATCAAACATATTCATCCCTCCTAAATAAATATAATTTTATCATTAGACATGATATAAATGAGAAGTAAACATCCTTACCAAGTCTAGTACTTTAATAATAAATTCAATCTATTTTTAACAATGCTTTCTTAAATCAACCATATGATATTTTAGTTGTCTTAATTTGTATACTATCACTACTTCATCAATAATAATAATTTGATAAAGAGACACTTATTTTTTTATTACTTTAGTATATAAATAAATGCATTGTTTTGTATTGAATCAGTAATTTTTTAAAAGTTATAAAAAAAATAACTTTTAGATTATCTTATCAAAACTTTGTTTAATTGAAAATATAAAAATAGCAATTATAAAATTTATCTTATCTTAAAAATAAGAAATAGATTAAATGATATGATTTTCTACCCTTGAGATAATACAGCACAACTTATTCTTTAAAATCCTTTGTATAAGAGGTATTTTTAGAAAATGTATCAATTACATTTTTACCAAACACCATGTATCGCTTAGCTCAATTATCCGCAATATTAACTGTCATATTTATTTCTCTGACCAATGATTTATATAATCCTTCATCACTCAAATATCTTTTTACAATACTTCATTTTAGTTCTTTTGAATATTTACTTTTCCTTCCCAATATAAAAACCTCCCATATCAGCACTTAATTATTTATGCTGCCTACTGGGAGGCTCATATCATAATACTCATTGTATTATTAATTTTATTTGTTTTGTGTGTCCACTTAACAGAAACTAGATTAATTATATAAAATTTTAATTCGTTACAGCTTTTCTATTCTTTAATCTTACGCTTCTTCCTCTTCTTCTTTTTTCTTTTTAGCAAGTAGAAACCAAAGCAATCCTAAGGCAACAACTACTATTCCACTAATCAGCATCATATTTGGTCCTGATTTCTCTTTAACCCCAGCTTGTGGTGTTTGATTGTCTTCAATAGTTGTTTCTTCTTCTACTACTGGTAACGTTTCACCTTCACCCTCTTCTATAACTGGATCTTGCTGTACTGGTCTTTGCACTGGAGCCACTGGTCTTGCTGGTCCAACAGGATTGACTGGAGTTGAATCTTCTGGTGCTGGTTCTACTGGATCCATTGGAGTTGGATCAACAATCACTGGTTTTTCCTTTAATTCTCCAATTGCATCTAATATAGCCTTTGCCATTGCATCAACTTCTTCTTGCCTTGTAATATCTAAATCTCTAATAACCGATGCAATTGCTTCATTTAACGCTTTGATTGTTTCATCACTATATTGACTTAAATCTGTTGGAACTTTTGTTAATGCTTCATCAACCTTGCTGTAATCTGCGTCTTTATAAACCAATCCATTAAGAGCATCATTGACAGCCTTTGCCATTGCATCAACTTCTTCTTGCCTTGTAATATCTAAATCTCTAATAACCGATGCAATTGCTTCATTTAACGCTTTGATTGTTTCATCACTATATTGACTTAAATCTGTTGGAACCTTTGTTAATGCTTCATCAACCTTACTGTAATCTGCGTCTTTATAAACCAATCCATTAAGAGCATCATTTAATGCTTGTGTAGCTTCATCAACTACTTTTTGTGTTGATGAACCATTTTCATAAACTTCTTTTGCATATGTCAATGTTTCTTCAAAGATCTTCCATGCTGTTTCTGTGTAATAATCTTTTGTTAATGTTCCTGCTACTTCAATAGCCGTTTCTAAAGCAGACTTATCAATATCTACTTCTAAATTTGTACGGAAATATCCTGGATAAAAGTTATCACTGTAGTTAGAGCTGAACTTTAATGTATATTCACCTGGTTCCACAATGATATCATATTGGAATCCTGCTGTTTTATCAGCTTGACCATCTAATGGTAATAAGTCAGCTGCTCTAATCCCTAATGATTTTACTGATTTACCATCATAATCTTTTTGATAAATTGTCATAATTCCTTTAGCCATATCTTCAGTTGTAAAAGATATTTTGGTCTCTTGTAAAACTGGATGAATTCCATCGTTGATAAATTCAATGTGTAATTGCGTTTTTTCCTTGTTGTCAACAATAACTGTCTTTTCAGTAATTGTAAAATGCCCTTGTTTTGAGCTTGTTCTTGTTGCATCTTTGTTGAAACCAATATCTAATCCTTTACGATTATTAACGAGTTCTAATTGTTTTTCTAATTCATTAAATGTATCAATGGCTTCTTCGTATTGATTTGTATACTCTTCCGTTTTTCCACCAAACCATATACGATTTGATAACATAACATGTTTAACCAATGGAAGACTTGATTGCGTTGTATAAAGACGATAATCAAAATTTCCTCTCTCTGGTTCAAACTTATAAATCATATCTTGAAGTTTAACTGAATAATATCTTGCATTTAAGACTGTATATGCTTCATTAACTTCTTGTTGGCTTGCAAGTTTATTATTTAAAACATCCAACGCCTTTGTTAAAGCAGTATTTAAGTCAGACATATGCCAATCATTTGGTAAATATGTTGGTTCATAGTCTTTTGTTTCATCATATAATATTTGTAATAACGTTTTATCTATATAAGTATTAGTAACCTTATAGTATCCTAATGAATTATAGTAAGTCGTACCTTTAACCATACGCATTCCAAATAAACCTGGAGTGTGTTCACCAGTATATCCAGATTCTCCAAATATTTCTTTCACATCTAATATTCCTTCATAGCCATTAGATGCCAAACCATTAAGTTGCTCTAAATCAACAGGAAGACTAGCCAAAGACTGACCATCATATGAGTAACAATCTAAATAGAAGCTCATTTTTTTCATATCATTAGAACTGAACTTACCTTTAGATTCACCAGTAATTGAATGAATTCCATCATTGATATATTGAACATGGAGAAGTAATTTGTTATCAGAAGTTACTTCCTCTCTTATTGTCCATGTTCCTTTCAAATCAGATCTATATGCATTGTTATATCCAATAGCTAGACCAGTTTCTTCACCATAAGTTTCAACATTTTTAGCAGCTTCATCAAATGCAGCACACATATCTTGATATAATTGTGTTTGTTCTGGTGTAGTTGAAAAAGTGTTAATTTTTGCTAAGTAATAAGCTTTTAAAAGAGGTTTAATTGATTCAGTTGTATAGATACTATAATCAAAGTTATCTCTTGTTGGATTATAATGATATTGATTATCTTCAACTCTCACTGCCCAATATCTGTTATTCAACTCCTCTGTTGCTTTATCAACTTGTTCTTGAGTAGCCTCCACATCTTCTAATATTGTCTGTGCTGTTTCTAAAGCTACTTTAAACTTTGATGGTGTCATAGGGTTACTTTTTGATATTGGAATATATTTAGGTTCATAATCCTTATAATCATCATAAGCCTTTTGTAAAGCTGTTTTATCAATTTCAGGAACTACATAGTCAGTTACTCTGAAATATCCTGGAGAATAAATTTTATTAGAAGTTCCACCTGCATACATGTCTACATAGTATAATCCAGAGTAATCCCCTTCACCAAATTTTTCATCTATATTTACTGAACCAGTATATCCGTTACTTGCTGATCCATCAATAGGAGATAAATAATTAGTAATAGTAAGAACTCCACCCTTTCCTGCAAATGTATCATAATGTAAATTAAATGTTGCTGTCTTCATATCAAAGGTAGAAAATTCACTCTTTTGTTCTCCACTAATACCATTAATCCCATTATTCAAGAAAGTAATATTTAATTGTAATGATTCTTTCCCATTAACATCTTTTACAATTTCTTCATTAATAATAAATTGTCCTTGATAGTTTTTACTATAAGTTGTTTCTTCATTACCATTAAATCCAACAGCAACTCCAGTTTTTCCTGTGTCCAAAACAACATTTTGACTAGCTATTTCAAATTGCTGACATAATTGTTTAAAGATTTCAGCATATTCTACTGTATCAGCATTTAAACTATAATTGGCTGCCTTTTTATAAGTAGTATACAGTGGCAAAATTGATGCCGTCTCATATAAACTATAATCAAAATTTGCTCTTTTTGGGCTATAATGATAAACATATTCTTGCATATTCACAAACCAATATCTATTCATTAATTTGTTTGTTGCCAATAAAACATCATCTTGTGTTGCATTTTGATCAGCCAAAACAATTTCAGCCTTATCTACCGCATCATTATATGCTGTTAAAGCAGATGCCCAGTTCATATAATGAGGTGTAAAATCTTTGCATTCATTATATGTATCTTGCAATACAGTTTTATCTACTTTATTGACACTTACTTGTCCAATAACCTCAAATTCTCTTAATGAAATACTTGAATAACGCCCTTCTATTAATGATTCAATTGTAATTCTTACATAACGATATGTCACTTCATTATCTAAAGTCACAGTATGACTCAAATCAAATCCAGCATCATTTGTTTGAGAATCATAAATCATTTCATAAGTAGAATCATCATGTGACCCTTCAATTTTAAACTTTTTAATTTTTTGGTTTTCACTGTCCTCAGCAACAATTACAAATTCATTAAATGTTTCTTCTTTACCTAAATCAACACGTAACCATTGATTGTCGCCTTTAGGTTCTGTTGCCCATCTTGTCGTAAGATCACCATCTACTGCTTGAGAAGCTGCAAACGTAGTTGAATTGTAACTATAACTTGCTGTAGCCTCCTTGCCAAGTGCATAATTTATACGTTCTGCTGCAGCACTTACAGAAGTACAACTAAGCACACTTCCCAATGTTAATGAGAGAGCAGTCACTAATTTAATTGTCTTATGCATTTTTAACTCACCTTCCTTTTTTACTACTCATGCATAATTTTTAATATTTTTTCTATTTCCACCTCCAGCACTCCTTGATAGTGTTAATCATCCAAATACACTATCTTTTCTTTGTTATATATGATCAGTTTTTTATAACTGTTCATAGGCTATTTTCATTCTTTATAACTCTTCTATTTCTCAACCATATTATATTTTTAAAAAATATAATAACTGTAAATATTATTTTTTATAATTATTAAGTTATTCTTATATCCCAAAACA
>CATOPA010000086.1 GCA_951801965.1 uncultured Erysipelotrichaceae bacterium
TGTCTTTGAACTTCTACATTGATATAATGATGATCTTCTGTTTTCACAAGAACATCTATCTGTATATCTCTGCCATGAAGATTCTTAAAAGGATATTGATTCTCATAAGAAACAATGTCTACATGTTCATTGAATATAAGAGATAAAAGAAATTCAAGACAGTCTTTATCTTTAAAGACAACATTCATAAAATCATCATCAATCAAACGAAGCTGAGAGATAGTCATTATGTACTGCTGAAAAAATACTAAACACCCCATTTCTATATAATATAGGGGGACAAACATATTATAACATATATTTGCTTTAAGTAAACAGCATCTCTTATAAAGTCTATCCCTCTACTATATATATACACATAAAAATGTTCATTTTCTTTTTTTCAATGAAAAAATATAAAAAAAGAAGTTGAACGAGTTAACTTTAAAAAGTGACTCGTTATAACTTCTTATTGTATAAAATGCTCAGCGATGACGATTTGATATATTTCTTCTTGTTTTGTAACATAGATTCCAATATTAACTTTTTTATATGTTTGATTTGTCATGACTTGATAGTGTGTAGGGCTATTAACAAGTCCTTGATGTAAAAGCAGGGCTATTTGATGAATGCTATCTTCATTAAATGATTGAACAGGTAGAGTCACCTGAGCAAGATTTTCACCATGATAAGTATAATTGATATCAATGATTGCATTGAGTGTCGTATTCCAATGCTTCCCATTTGGTCTTGTATGTGACCATAATTGATGAGCTTCTTTTGCACGAAGAGATGCACTTGCTAAAAGAGGCTTATATAAACTGACAGCGTTTTTTCTTTCTTTATTGATCAGTGCAACTAAATGATCCCTTAATAATTGATAAGAGAAAAATTCTTTGGTTTGTTGTGTTTTTAAAGTTTCGTTCTTGATGGCATTTTCTTTTTTTGAAGAATTACCTTTTTTTGAGGTGGTATCTTTTTTTATGTTCACTTGAACAGGTGGTTTTATATCAACATGATTGATTATATTGATAGGCATTGACATGAATTGAATGACAGACATAAGGGTTATCATAAGTTTCATTTTTTTTCTTTCCTTTCTTTAAGAAAAGAATTAAGGTTTGCTATAAGCATTATAACACAATTTGCTGAAAGTAAAAAGATAAATTTTTTATTTATTTTATACAAAGCTTCTTTTCATATATTTTGTATTTGGTTGTTATTGCAAATAATTAATGTTACAATGGTTGAAGAGTGGGAGGAAGTTATGGACAAGACAAAAGAAATAGAACAAAGTCTTATCAAAAAATACAGAAAAACAATATGGAGAAAGTTTGTTAAGGGTGTACAGACATATGATTTGATACAACCTGGTGATCGCATTGCTGTATGTATTTCTGGGGGAAAGGATTCTATGTTATTGGCTAAACTTATGCAAGAATTAAAACGACATGGAAAGTTTGATTTTGGATTGGTTTTTCTTTCTATGGATCCAGGATATAACGAAAAGAATCGAAAGAAAATAGAAGAGAATGCTAACATTTTAGGAATCCCTGTTCAATTTTTTGATTCTGATATCTTTAAAGTTGTCACAAATATAGAAAAATCCCCATGTTATTTATGTGCAAGAATGAGAAGAGGTTTTCTTTATGCTAAGGCGAAAGAACTAGGATGTAATAAAATAGCTTTAGGACATCATTTTGATGATGTTGTTGAAACAATATTAATGGGTATGTTTTATGGTTCACAAGTGCAAACAATGATGCCAAAATTACATAGTACCAATTTTGAAGGCATGGAACTTATACGACCTATGTATTTAATAGAAGAAAAAGATATTATTCATTGGTGCCAATATAATCAATTAACCTTTATCCAATGCGCTTGTCGTTTTACTGAAGAAATGGAAGAATTAGGACAGGTTGAACATACATCTAAAAGAGAAGAAATGAAAAACTTATTGAAGTATTTAGAAACAATGAATCCTAATGTGAAGAAGAATGTTTTTAAAAGCGTTGAAAATGTGAATTTAGCGACTCTTATCGCATACAATGATGATCATGGAAAACATCACTTTTTAGATCATTATGATGAGGAGAAATAATATGTTTTCGAGATTAGAAATGCTTGTTGGTGAAGAGGGTATTAAGAAGATAAAAAAAGCACATATCATTGTTTTTGGAGTTGGTGGAGTTGGTGGTTATGTGATAGAATCATTAGTAAGAAGTGGAATAGAACATATCACAATCGTTGATCATGATGTTGTTTCAACATCTAACATTAATAGACAGATTATTGCAAATACAAAAACAGTAGGAAGAAAGAAAATAGATGTTATGAAAGAAAGGATTCAGGATATTCATCCTCAATGTCAAGTAGAAACGCTGGATATTTTTTATTTACCTGAAACAGCTCATCTGATACATTTAGAGAATTATGATTATGTGGTTGATGCTATTGATACAATTACAGCTAAAATATTACTTGCTAAGACTTGTGAAGAACTTCAAGTGCCCATCATTAGCTCAATGGGAACAGGAAACAAAATGAATCCTGCAATGTTACAAGTCAGTGATATATATAAGACATCAGTTTGTCCACTTGCAAGAGTTATGCGTAGAGAATTAAAGAAAAGACATGTTCAACATTTAAAAGTTGTTTATTCTAAGGAAGAACCTATTAAAAACGAAAAAAACCAATCACTTCCAGGAAGCAATGCATTTGTTCCACCAAGTGCTGGATTGCTTATTGCGAGTGAGGTTATAAAAGATATTATAAAATAGACCAGGAGGAAAAAGATGAGTATTAAAGTAATTATGATGGATGTGGATGGTACATTAACAAATAGTGAAAAGAAAGTATCTCCAAAAACAAAAGAGGCTTTATTGAAAGCAGAGGAAAAAGGAGCTATTTTGATATTAGCTTCAGGGAGACCAACATCTGGTTTGATGGATTTAGCAAAAGAATTAAAAATGGATCAATATCATGGACTATTAGTATCTTATAATGGATCAAAAGTTATTGACTGTGAAACAAATGAAACTTTATTCAATCAAGCTTTAAGTGTAGAAGAAGGAAAAGCAGTCTTAGAACATATGAAAAAGTTTGATCGTGTTAGACCGATGATTGATAAAGATGGATATATGTTTGTTAATAATGTTTATGATAATTGGATTACATGGAAAGGAAAGCCATTTGATGTTATTCAATATGAATCACGTGGTGGTAAGTTTAAGTTATGTGAAATTGATGACTTAGCTGCATTTGTAGATTTTCCATTAAACAAGATTTTGACAACAAGTGATCCTGAATACCTTCAAGAACATTATCAAGAAATGATGGAACCATTCAAAGAAAGTTTAAGTTGTATGTTTACAGGAGATTTCTATTTTGAATTTACAGCACAGGGTATTGATAAGGCAAAAGCATTAGATACAGTTTTATCACCTATGGGTTATAAGCAAGAAGAAATGATTGCTTTTGGTGATGGACATAATGATGCGTCAATGTTGAGGTATGCAGGTGTTGCTGTTGCAATGTCAAATGCTGTAGAAGATTTGAAAAAGATTGCTGATGATGTGACTTTATCAAATGATGAAGATGGTATTGCAGTTTCATTATATAAATATATGCCAGAATTAGGAGAATAGTTATGAAATTAGGAATTGTTGGAAGTGGAATGATTGTTAATGAAGTACTATCTTTTATACAAGATATTCAAGGTATAGAACTTATACATATTTCTGGAACAAAAAGAAGTGAAGGAAAATTAAAAAAAATCAAAGAGGATTATCATTTTCATAGATTTTCTACAGATTATTCTCAATTATTAGGTGATGAAGAAGTAGATACAATTTATGTTGCTTTACCTAATCATCTTCACTATGAATATACAAAGCAAGCTTTATTAGCTAAGAAAAATGTTGTTTTAGAAAAACCATTCACATCAACAATAGAAGAAGCATTGGAACTTCAAAAAATAGCAATCCAAAATCACTTATTCTTATGGGAAGCTATTACAAATCAATACCTTTCTCATTATCAAGATATAAAAAGAGTGTTACCAAGTTTAGGAGATATCAAAGTTGTAGAATGTAATTTCTCACAATATTCTTCTAGATATAATGCCTTTAAAGATAACAATATATTACCTGCTTTTGATTATAAAAAATCAGGTGGTGCTTTGATGGATCTTAATATATACAATATTCATTTTGTTGTAGGGTTATTTGGGAAACCACAAAGAATAGAATATTTTCCTAATATTGAAAAGAATATTGATACTTCTGGTATTTTGATATTAGGCTATGATTCATTTAAATGTGTATGTATTGGCGCAAAAGATTGTAGTGCACCTTTATCAAATCATATACAAGGAGATAAGGGATGCATATGTATTGATACACCAGTGGGTATCATTGAAAAATTTGATGTTCTTATGAATGATGGAGAACATCAAACATTTGCTAAAAAAGATAACAGACATAGAATGTATGAAGAGTTCATTGCTTTTGAAAAAATGTACTATACACAAGATTATGATCAATGCTATCAAAGATTAAATCATAGCATGATTGTCATGGAAGTTCTCACAGAGGCAAGAAGAAAAGCAGGAATATTTTTTCCAGCAGATAACTAAAATAAATGATCATTATATTTCCTAGGAAATATAATGATTGTTTTTAATTCAAATAGATATTGAATCTAATAAAACTTATAAAAATGATATGCCTTGGCAGAACTATAAAATAATAAATAATTATTGACATAAGTAGGTGCTTATATTAAAATATAAATGTAAGCAGATATAAGACTTGTTACTTAATCAAAGTTATTAAGGCAAATTCTAAAAGGTTATCTGAGATGATAACCTAGTTAGAGTTTGCCTTTTTTCTGTTAAAAAGGAGGTGATAAAAAGTGAATATTGATAAAAATCAAATCCTTACTGTTATAAGTATTGTGAATAATAACATTGTCATAGCAAAAGATTTCAACGGCCGAGAAATGATAGTTATAGGCAAGGGACTTGGTTTTAGAAAGAAAAAGAATAGTTTAGTATATCCTGATGAGTTTATTAAAAGTTATATACTTGTTGATAAGCCAAAAGGAGGAGTATTTACCTTGTTTGAAGAAGTGCCATTTAATATCATCGAAACATCTCAACAAATTATTGATTATGCTGGTGAGCAATTGAAAATGAAATTTAATGTTAATTTGTTAATTGCATTAGCTGATCATATTAACTTTAGCATTATACAATATTTAAAGGGAAATAATACACCAAAGCTGATTAGCGAAGAAGTCAGAAGATTCTATAAGAATGAGTATCAAATTGGTTTATATGCTATAAAGTTAATAGAAAAAAATCATAAGGTAAAACTTCCTGATGATGAAGCTACATCAATCGCCTTTCACTTAATTACTGCTAGTGAGAATGAATCTAATGACTATACAAGAGTTCTCATGCAAAGTGTATCTGATATTGTTAAAATTGTAGAAAATGCATTAAACACAAAGTTAGATGATGAAACACTTGTATATTCAAGATTTATTATACATTTAAAGTTTTTTTTAAGAAGCGTGATAACTCATCAAACGAACTCTCGTAGCACAGAGTTGGTATCTATCTTTAAACAATTAAAAACGCAATATGAAAATGTTGAAAAATGTGTAAGTGTAATAGCTGCTTATGTAAAAGAAAAATTTGATTATAACTGTAGTGATGAAGATTGCATTTATTTAATGATGCACATTGTTAGATTATATGAAACAAAATAATAAAAATAGGAGAATCGTATGGCAAAAATAAATTATGATGAATTAACTGCCAAGATAGTAGAATTCGTTGGTGGAAAACAAAATATTAAGGTTGTAACACACTGTGTAACACGTTTAAGACTTTATTTGAATAATAAAGATATTGCAAAAGATGATGAAATCAAAAAATTACCAGGTGTACTTGGGGTTGTATATGGTAATGGACAATATCAAATCATTTTAGGGGAACACATTTTTCCAGTATTTGATGCAATTGTGAAAAATTATGAAATTGAAACAGAAGATGCTATTGATGAAAATTTAGATGAAGATTTAATGAATAATAAGAAAAAAGACTTTAAGTTCTATTTCAATAAGGTCATCAACTTTATGGGACAAGCTTTAACGCCATTTATAACTGTAGTATATGGTGCAGGTATGTTAAAAGTTGTATTATCATTGCTTGCTTATTTCATGCCTAATATTGCAAATGGATCAACATATCAAATTTTAAATCACATGTCAAATGCTCCATTTTATTTTATGCCAGTCTTAGTGGCGTATGGAGCTAGTAAAACATTAAAATCTAATCCTGCATTCTCGATGACTATAGCTTTAGGCTTAATGTATCCACAATTTAATGCAATGATGAGTGGTGAAGCTGAAATGGCAGTGACTATGCTTGGATTGCCAGTGCATTTAGTAACATATGGGAATACATTATTACCAGGAATCTTTGTTGCAATTATGTGTGCATACTTAGAAAAGTATTCTTATAAATATATTCCAGGATTGTTGCGTTCTGTATTTGCTCCTTTATGTGTATTTTTAATTGGTATTCCTTTAACTGTTTTAGTTCTGGGACCTGCTGGAAATGTTGTAGGGTCATGGATTGTTTCAGGTATCGTTTGGTTACAAGCCAATGTTGGAGGTTTTGCTCCTGGTGTTATTGCTGCAGCACATCCATTTTTAGTTATGATGGGAGTAAATATGTTAATGGTTGGACCAATGACTGAATTACTTGGTAGAGTTGGTTATGATAATGTATTTAGACCAGGTTGGATTTTGCATAATGTTGCTGAAGGTGGTTCTTGTTTAGCTGTTGCATTAAAAACAAAAGATAAAGATCTACGTACAACTGCATTATCTGCTGGAATAGGTGCTTTAGTATCTGGTGTATCTGAACCTGCTTTATATGGTATTAATTTAAGACTTAGAAAACCAATGTATGGTTTAGTTATTGGAGCATTTGTTGGTGGCTCAATCGCTGGATGGTTAGGTGCTAAAGCTTTCACAATGGGATATTCAAGTGTTCTAGGTGTTGTGATTTTTGCTGAAACAATGGGAGCAATTTTAGCTGGAATCATTGTAGGTTTTGTTGTATCATTTGTTATCACTTACTTCCTATATGACGGAAAGAGTATTCAAAAATAAGGAAATGTTTGGATTTAAAAAGAAAATAGAACTTCCCACAAATGCATTTGCTGCCGTAGCAAGTGGGAATTTGCTTCCACTGTCTGAAGTTAATGATCCAGTATTTGCTGAAAAAATGATGGGCGAGGGGCTGGCAATAGATATTAATGATGATTATATAGTTGCACCATGCAATGGTGAGATTACAATGCTATATCCAACTTTACACGCTTTTGGAATAACTAACGAAGAAGGAGTCAATGTATTAGTCCATATAGGAATTGACACAGTAGCATTAAAAGGGAAAGGTTTTAAGGCTTATGTATCTAAAGGAGATAAAGTAAGAGTTGGTGATAAACTTATTAAAGTTGATACATATGAACTTAGAAATAAAAATGTAGATTTAACGACAATGATGTTGTTTCCTGATAATAATAAAAAAATTAATATTATTGATAGTGGTAGTGTAAAAAAAGGTTCAACAATTGTTGTTACATATGAATAAAAGGAGAAATAAAATGACTGTATATAAAAGTAGTAAAAATATTAAAATTAGTGAAGGTTTCCCTGAAGGATTTTTATGGGGTGGTTCAACTGCTGCCAATCAATATGAAGGTGCTTATTTAGAAGATGGTAAACTCCCATCAGTAGCTGATGTGCAACCCCATGGATGCTTTGGATATCCAGATAGAAATGCTAAGTATTATCCTACTCATGGGGGTATAGATTTTTATCATCATTATAAAGAAGATATTGCTGAATTTGGAGAAATGGGATTTAACATATATCGAACAAGTGTAGCATGGACACGATTGTTCCCTACAGGCGAAGAAGAAGTTCCAAATGAAAAAGGACTTGAATTCTATGATAAAATGTTTAAAGAATTAAGAGATAAAGGCATGGAGATTATGATTACGATTTCACACTATGAAATGCCTTTAAACTTAGCTGATAAATATGGTGGCTGGAAAGATCGTCGTATGATTGATTTCTATGTGAAATTTGTTAAGACAATGGTTCAAAGATGGAAAGGCATTGTGAAATATTGGCTGACATTTAATGAAATTGGTAATAATATTCATAAGATGGAATGGATGACTGCAGGTATAGATCCATTTACAGATACACTTCAAGATGTTTATCAGGCATCTCACTATCAATTTGTTGCAAGTTCTTTAGCTGTTAAGACCATTCATGAAATTGATCCAGAAGCTAAAGTTGGCTCTGTCATTGAGTATAAAACTATTTATCCTATGAGTTGTGATCCTAAAGATTCGATTGTAGTGTTGCATGAAAAACAGCGTGGATATTTTTTCTCAGATGTTCAAGTAAGAGGTGAGTATCCTGGATATGCTTGGGAATACTTCAAAGACAATGACATTGAAATAGAGTATACTGATGAAGATATGGAAATTATTAAAAAATATCCAGTAGATTTTTTAAGCTTTACTTACTATCGCTCAAGAATTGCTTCTAAAGATTATGTTGAATCAGTTCAAAAAGAAACAAATTCTTCTGACAAAGAGGTAGAGGGGGATACATCTTACCGTGGAGATTCAAATATTCTCAATACAGGGAAGACAAATCCTTATTTAAAATTAACTCCTTCAGGTTGGTCTATAGATCCAGATGGTCTATATTTAGCTTTAGTAGATTTATATTCTAGATATCAAATACCTTTATTTATTGCTGAAAATGGTTTAGGTACTAAAGAAGAATTGGTAGATGGAACAGTAAATGAT
>CATOPA010000087.1 GCA_951801965.1 uncultured Erysipelotrichaceae bacterium
TTTATATACCTTTTGTACACTTTTCGATAAAAAAAGACCTCATTTTTTATGAGATCTCAAATAATGCCTTCATATCTTCAATACTCATTGTCGAAATGCTTCCATCATTTCCTTCAACAAATGTATCTGCTAAATTTTTCTTTTGACTTTGTAATTCCATAATTTTTTCCTCAATACTATTTTTCATGATTAATGAAAAAACTTGTACAGTTTCTTTTTGACCAATACGATGAGCACGATCTGTTGCTTGATTTTTTGCAGACATGTTCCACCATGGATCATAATGAATCACTGCTTGTGCACTTGTTAAATTTAAACCAGAACCACCAGCCTTTAATGATATTAAAAACAAAGTTGTCTGATCTTGTTGGAACTGATCAACCATTTCTTTACGTTTCTCTTTTGATGTTGTTCCATCTAATAAATAATATGAAATATGTTCTTTGATACATTGTTTTTCAATCAGATGTAGGACACTTGTAAAGGAAGAGAACAATAATATCTTTTTGCCATTATCTTTTAAAGAATGAATTAATTCCATACATCCCTTTAATTTAGATGAAGGTTCTTGTATATCTTCATAAAGTAATCTTGGTTCTTGACAAATTTGTCTTAAACGTGTCAGCATTGCCAGAATATCTACTTTTCCAAGTTGCTGAATGTCTAATTTCTTTTGTAATGACTGATTTGCTAAAACAAGATTAGCCATATATATTTTTTCTTCATTTTCATTAAAATGTAAAAATAAAGTCTGTTCAATTTTATCTGGTAATTCTAATAGAACATCTTTTTTATTTCTTCTTAAAACAAAAGGCTGAATCATTTGTTTGAGTTTCTGTTGCTTTTTTTCATCTTTCTCTTTAACAATTGGTCTTTCATAATGATTTAAAAAATACGAATAATTATAAAGATAATAAGGCATTAAAAAGTCAAAGATAGACCACAATTCTGCAAGAGAATTTTCAATTGGTGTCCCTGTTAAAGCAAAACGCTGTTTTGCTTTTAAACGTTTTACAGCCATAGCATTTCTTGTTTTAGGATTCTTAATATACTGTGCTTCATCAATCACAACTGTATGAAATTGCTTTTGATCATATAAATCAATATCTCTTCTTAAATAATCATATGATGTAATAACAACATCATATTGTTCAATATCAAGAATTAATTGATCGCGTATTGATTTTTTTCCATAGATTGGTAAAACACGAAGCTGTGAAGAAAACTTTTGAATTTCATCTTGCCAATTTAACAATAAACTTGCTGGAGTAATGACTAAGTGAACACCTTCATTTTTCATACTTTCAAAATAAACAATGATTTGTAAAGTTTTTCCAAGACCCATATCATCAGCGAGTATGCCTCCAAAACCATAATGCTGCATTAATCGCAACCATTGGTAACCATCTTTTTGATATTGTCTTAGCGTATTTTGATATGAAGATGGTATAAGGGCCTGTTGTTTTGACATTTCAATATTATCTAGCCATTTCTTTAGTTCTTTCCCTTTAGAATACTGTATAGAATTGTCTTGATTCATTATAGAATCCAATTCAAATAATCTATAAGATGGAATTTCTACTTCTCCACTTGCAAGATCATTAAGCTTGATTTGAAAATTCTCTGTCATTTCATTTAATTCAATAAACTCTTTATTATCCAATGAAAGAATTTGTCCATCTTTGAGTTTATAAAATTTTCTTTTTCTTTTATATGCTTTGAGTATGTCTATTAGCTCTTCTTTTTGAAAATAAGAACTTTCAATAGTCATTGATAATAATCCATGACTCATATTGACACCAATATGAATGTCTATTGGTTTTCTTTTTTCAAAACTACTTAAAGCGTCAGTAACATAAATCTGACAATAATGAGAAAGATATGGTAAACCTTCTTTCATAAATTGATAAGAAAACTCATGATCATATTTCAAATAAATATGATGATCATCTATATCTTCAATATAGGGTCTTAAGTAATTTTCAATAAGATCTGCCTTTTTGGATAAATGATGATTATTTTCATCAAACCCATAAGCCATTTTATCATCATAAATATATTCTAACTGCAAATAAATTTGCTCATCATCTGTCATGTCACCATAAAGATTAATAAAGTTCTCTTGTTGATAATCATTAAAAAGTCGAGTATCAATAATGATATCATCCATAATATCAATAAGAATATATTTATAAAAATCCATCAATGAATCTTTTGGAATATAAAGTCCACCCCTCACTTCAAGTAACTTCCTTATAAAAATAAAAGTTTTCTCTTCTTCTTGAAACTCATAACAATACAATACATCATTCTCTAAATGATATATATGTTTCATAGAAAAAAGAGCTCCATAAAATTCCTGATAATCTTTCAGATCTAAAACATAACTTTCTTCTTTATCTTGTATTTCTAAAGGAATCACATATCTTTTTTTATCAAAAGCAATATCACAATAAGAAGAAGGAAGATTACTCATAAGCTGATATAATTCATCAATATCATCATCACTGATAATCAATGATTTCATAATGCCTTTTTGGAGATTTTGGTTCTTAATAAAGCAGCGTCTCACAAATGATAAAATATCTAAGGAATCCGCATCAAAAGCATCTTCACTATGTACAAATTCAAAATATTTTCCATATTTTAAACTTTCATGATGAACTATAGCATTTAAAAACTGTTCAATATTTTTAATAACATAGCTTTGTTGATGATTCATGATTTTTAATGTCATCAAAAGATGATCATTTTCTTTTTGAATGATGACCTTTAATTGATATTGTTGAAGAGATAACGGAATGAATGATTCCCTTAAAAGCTGTTCTCTATAAAAATCAATGAATTCTAATGATTCTTGTTGCTTTTTTGATAAAATTCTTTGTTGTCGTTGCTGTTCAATCTTTTTTAACTGTTGTTCGCGAGTTTCTTTTTTCGTTTTTTCGTAAAAATAAGGATATTCAGTTATATTTTGCTTTCTTAAATAGAAAAGTATAGCAGCAATATGACGACAAGCACCTTTTGTGTCACAAGAACATGTATGATAAATCACTTCACCATCGTTATTTATTTTTAAAGAAAGAGTATATTGTTTTGATTGAGCTGATTGTTTTTCTTTAGGATAAACAAAACGTGCATTAACCCTATAACAGCCATTACTTTCATCTAAAGAAATCGTCATTCTTTCAAGAAGAGAAGATATATCCATAATTCTTCCATAACGATATTCTTTTTCATCATTCACAATTCTTCTTAATTCTCTATCTTGTATATGCATATAACCTTTCTCCTTTTTTGAACTGATATATTATATCACATTTTTTTCTTTTTGTAGAGATTCTGTGAAACACTTTTATGCATTTCTTTTTCTGTTTTAATTCTCATTTATCACATTGATAAATTCTTATTATTTTCTTTATCTTCATTTATATTTCTATATAATAATCATGTTAGGGGTGACAAAAGATGAAAAAAGCATTTAGTAATGAACTTTATGTAGAATTACAATCCAAACATATACAAGAAAGAATTCAACAATTTGATAATAAGCTTTATTTAGAATTTGGAGGAAAACTCTTTGACGATCATCACGCTTCACGTGTTTTACCAGGCTTTGAACCTGACAGCAAATTAAAGATGTTATTGACATTAAAAGATAAAGTGGAAGTCATTATTGCTGTTTGTGCAAAGGATCTTGAAAGACATAAAGTCAGAGGAGATCTTGGTATTTCTTATGATGATGAAGTTTTTCGATTAATTGATGAGTATAAACGTGTTGGATTATATGTTGGAAGTATAACAATTACACAATATCAGCATCAAAATGCTGCTGATACTTTCAAAAATAAATTAGAAAATAGAGGAATGCGTGTTTTTATTCAATATCCAATTGAGGGATATCCTCATGATGTTAATCATATTATCTCTAAAGAAGGATTTGGTAAAAATGATTATATTGAAACAACAAAACCGTTGATTGTTGTGACTGCTCCTGGACCTGGTTCTGGGAAGATGTCAACTTGCCTTTCTCAACTTTATCATGAACATTTACATGGTATTCATGCTGGATATGCAAAATTTGAAACTTTTCCAATTTGGAATCTACCATTAAAGCATCCTGTTAACTTAGCATATGAAGCTGCAACAATTGATTTAAATGATGTCAACATGATCGATCCATTCCATTTGGATAAATATCATGTCACTACTGTGAACTATAATCGTGATATTGAAATATTTCCTGTCTTAAACGCTATGTTTAACAAAATATTTGGTGAATCACCATATGCTTCACCTACTGATATGGGTGTCAATATGGCAGGCTATGCTATTATAGATGATGAAGCAGCAAAAGATGCAAGCTGTCGTGAAATCGTGAGAAGATATTATCATGCACAAGTTGATTATTTAATGGGAAAAATAAATACAAAATCATTAGAAAAAATGAAAACTCTATTGTCTCAAGCAAATGTTGATGCTCAAAATAGAAAATGTGCTATTTATGCTCATCAAGTTGCTAAAAAGAATCAAACATCATCTTGTGCAATTGAGCTCAATGATGGACATTTGATTGGAGGAAAAACATCTTCATTACTAAGAGCATCTAGTGCATCTTTATTAAATGCCTTAAAATATCTTGCACATATTGATCAAGAAGTAGAACTGATTTCTCCAGCACTTTTGGAATCAATTCTTTCATTAAAGAATGATTATTTGAATATAAAAAATCCACTTTTAGACATTGATGAGGTACTTCTCACTCTAGCTATTGCTTCAGCCTCTGATCCTAATGCTAAAAAATGTCTAGAAGTCATGCCATTACTTAAAGACTGTGAGATACACTCAACAACAATTTTAAGTAAAAAGGATAATGAAACATTAAGACATTTACAAATGAACTTAACGTGTGATCCAAAAACTGGAAATACATAAAAACTGCTTGGATAACTTTTTAAAAGTTATCCCAAAGCAGTTTTTTTACATCTTCATTTGTTCATATTCATGAGCAACATTTTTATACAATTGATAAAATGGATATTCGATATTATGCTCAGTAAGCATTGCCTTATAAGGAATAAATGGTATCTTTGCCATTTTGAAAACATCTAATAAAAGATCAAGCTGCTTTTCCACCATCCCTGCAAAAAACATAAATGCCTGTAAAAGATCATCATTCACTTCAATGTCCTCTTCCCTTTTATATCCATCAATGTTAAGAAGATATCCCATTTTTTGACAAATATCTTCATCTTTAATATTCTTAACTTCTACATCTAATTGTTCTGCAATTTTTCTAATAATTGTTTCAATATCATTATCCATATGATATAACAAAATTGTTTCTTTCATAATATCCTTTCTACTGATTAAGATCACCAGTTTGTGTTTGAATTTTTTGCCCTGCTAAAAGCTGGTCTATATATTGACGAGCCTCTTGAACTGACTCATCTGATATCATAACAACAGAAGCTGTTTTATTTCCCAAAGAATAGCAAGGTAACGTTGCTGGTTCTCCAGTAATTTGACATGATTGAATATCCCATGAAGGCATCTGAGATAATTGCATTTTTATTAATGCATTCAATTCTTTTGAAGAGAAATTTGTTTCAACACTTTTACTAATTGTATCCATAACTGGACTAAATGATGTAATAATTGCAGGAGAACAAATTTTCTTCACAATTGCAGAAATCATTCTTTGTTGATTGCGTCCTCTTGCAAAATCTCCATCAGCAAATGATTTTCGTTCCCTGACAAATGCTAGAGCCTGCTTTGCATTTAAATCATTTTTCCCCTCTTTAATTTCATACTTTCCAATCTTTGTCACAAAAGCTTGAGGTGAATTCACTGTCACTCCACCTAAAGCATCAACAATATCTATAAATGATGTAAAATTCATCCTACCATAATAATTAATATCTTCTTGAATAATATCCTGAAGTGTAGCAATACTTTCATCTAAACCATAGAGTCCACTATGCGTAAACTTATCATATTGCCCATTCATATGTAATGGACAATAAGTATCTCTTGGAATACTGATCAATAAGATTTGTTTTGTATTTGGATTGACTGCAACTAACATATTCACATCACTTCTAGAAACAGTAGATAAATCTCCATACTCATCAATACCACTAATATAAACTAAAAATGGCTTTTCAGTAACTTCAACACTTTTTGAAGCAACACTTTCTTCGTCTCTCATCACTTGATAAATAACTCTTGTATCATCACTAAAAGAAGGATTATCTTGTTCAACAATACTACGGAAAGCTTCATCTAAAATAATAGCATCAACATCTTTTTGATATAACGAATTGACTAAAGATGCTGGATCTTCATATTCTTTTGTCGTAATCTGACCAACATTTTTATGAATATCCTCTATAGCATACTGCATACTTTGTGTATCTATTAAAGGCATATAACCTATCTGATGATCATGCAATTGTGTTTCATTTTTAATTTGAGAATCTTTTAAAACAATAACAGAGATAGCTCTTGTTTGAAAACCACCTTGTGCCATCATATCAACCGTTCTTCCCACTTTATAAACATAAAAGGAACAGATTACAAAAAGACAGCTTAATAAAACACTGAATATTTGTGTAATCAATGACCTTTTGCTTTTTTCTTTATTATAAAAAATCAGAAAATATTCACCTATCAATAAACCCAACAAAACGATTGCTGCAATCACAATATAATTCATTGGGATCATTCCAATGATATAGACTGCCCCAATCAAAACAATAGATGAAATGATTTGTAAAAAATAAACAAATTTTTTTAAATGTTTTTGACAAAATTCTTTCATAATCTCACTTCCTTAAATGTAAGAGTATCATATTTAGATCATTTTTACAATTAATCTTTTTATTTTGACAATTTCACATGATTGACTTTTTTGAAAAAGTCTATAAAATAGATACATACTAATAATATGTCATCTTTTTCTATCGAAATGGAGGAGATAAAAATGAGCAATACAATTGATAATTATGTTGATTTAAGAGGTGATTTATCACCTATTGACTTTCCATATAATGAAATAGATTATTTAATCTTCAGTGAGCTTGCATATGTTCATCTTGATCACATCTTTAAATCCCAAACACATCAGACTTATACACTTCAACAGCTTTATCAATGTTATCATCAAAAGAATCAAGAATTCAATGATGAAATTATTTATAATCAAAGCCACTTTCTCTTTGAGAAAATCTCTAAAATGCCACGATATCAAAATATTCAGCTTATTCATTATGTTAATGAAGTTGATAAAGATTTAATCAAGCAATTTTCAGCAATGACTTTTCTTTTAGAGGATCAGACAATGGTTATTTCATATCGTGGAACTGATGATGATTTGATTGGCTGGCATGAGGATTTTCTCATGTTATGTGAAAAAAATATTCCATCTCAAATATCATCTGTCCAATATTTAGAACAGGCTTGCCTATATCAACAGCATGTTTCATTATTGCAATCTCTTAAGAATCGTCATTTGGGTTCATCATTATGGACAAGATTAAAGAAGCACTTTCTTTATAAGAAAAACTATCCAATCATTTTAACTGGACATTCTAAAGGTGGGCATTTGGCTATGTATGCAGGTTGTTTTTCATGTGAGAGTGTAAAAAAACGTATTCAACATATTTATAATTATGATGGTCCTGGTTTCCAAGAAGAACTCATGTTGACAGATGAGTACAAACAAATGCTTCCCTCTATTCATAGTTATATTCCACATTATTCTTTCTTTGGTATTGTTTTAGGACATGAAGAAGATTATACTGTTGTTAAAAGTCAATACACTGGTATGTATCAGCATGATGCTTTTTCATGGTTTGTAAATACAAAAGGATTTATTGAAGATGATTTATCTATGGAAAGTGTTGACTTTGCAATTCAAGTCATTCTCTTTTTAGATAAATTGACACAACAAGAAAAAAGACTTTTTGTACAGTCAATGTTTGAATTATTTGATCATTTGAACTTGTATACTTTTTCAGATCTTTCTCACATTTCTTATAAAACAATATTGAATGCAATTAAGGAATTAACTTTCTTTGATAAAAAACTAAGAAAAATGTTTGTTGAAGTTTTGCATATGTTATGGTTAGAAGCGAGAAAAGCAAAAAGATAGTCAATACGACTATCTTTTAGTTTTGTGAAAATTCAGCTAATTCTAGTTCCTTATTTTTATCAGTCGCCCAACGAACTCCCCATTCATTAGAAAACAGTAATAAATATTGTCCTTTCAAATCTTGTACTTTCTTTGTATCCGAAGAAAGATTCAATGTCTTAAGGTCTACATCCTTATTTTTTATCCATCTTATAAATTGATATGGGAGTGGTGTACTGACAATATCTACATTATACTCATTTTTGAGTCGATATGCTAAAACTTCAAATTGTAACATACCAACAACACCAACAATAATTTCTTCCATTCCTCCACCAAGTTCAGTAAAGATTTGAATCGCACCTTCTTGAGCAATTTGCTCTACACCTTTTACAAACTGCTTACGCTTCATTGTATCTTTATTTCTAATCATCGAAAAATGTTCAGGAGCAAATGTTGGTATACCTTCATAAGCAAATTTATTCTTAGCTGTACAAAGAGTATCACCGATTGAAAAAATACCAGGATCAAAAACACCTATAATGTCTCCAGAAAAAGCCTCTTCAACTTCTTCTCTATTTTCAGCCATTAATTGCTTTGACTGATTTAATTTAATCTTTTTATTTCCTTGATAATGGAAAACTTCCATTCCCTTTTTAAACTTCCCTGAACAAATTCTCATAAATG
>CATOPA010000088.1 GCA_951801965.1 uncultured Erysipelotrichaceae bacterium
TATATAGGGATACAGATAGTAAAAGATTTATAATGAGACTACTAAATATGTAGAAAATATTTAAAAAAAATCAAATATATGATAATATGTATTTGAGGTTTTGTTACCATATGGTTTTTTGCTAGAATAAGACTCATATTCCTTTGAACGTTCAACAAGTTGTGTTTTGTTACCATATGGTTTTTTGCTAGAATAAGACAGCATTGGAAAGATTTTTGTGGTGAAAATAGTTTTGTTACCATATGGTTTTTTGCTAGAATAAGACCTTGCCTGCATGGAAGCAGAAGCAATCATTGTTTTGTTACCATATGGTTTTTTGCTAGAATAAGACATTAGGTTTTCCATTGACAGTCACTCCTATGTTTTGTTACCATATGGTTTTTTGCTAGAATAAGACAGCGCTATTGTTGTTCATCTGGTTCTCGTGGTTTTGTTACCATATGGTTTTTTGCTAGAATAAGACAGAGAAATTGCTGACTTGAAAAAAGCTGGTGTTTTGTTACCATATGGTTTTTTGCTAGAATAAGACATTTGGATAAATTAAGAAAATTGAAGCGTTGTTTTGTTACCATATGGTTTTTTGCTAGAATAAGACTAGGTATGACGATTAACGGAAAACCTAATTGTTTTGTTACCATATGGTTTTTTGCTAGAATAAGACTTATATCTCTATCATTATTGCAGGTGTCATGTTTTGTTACCATATGGTTTTTTGCTAGAATAAGACAACTATGAGACAATTCCTTTTTGGCAGTCAAGTTTTGTTACCATATGGTTTTTTGCTAGAATAAGACCAAAAGACGGTTTGGAGTTTAGGTGCTCATGTTTTGTTACCATATGGTTTTTTGCTAGAATAAGACTAAAAGAGACGAATAATTATGGGTGGTAAGGTTTTGTTACCATATGGTTTTTTGCTAGAATAAGACTTAAAGTTGTGACTCCTTTTATCGGTTTAAGTTTTGTTACCATATGGTTTTTTGCTAGAATAAGACAACTTTGTTAACGAACAATATCCATTGTGAGTTTTGTTACCATATGGTTTTTTGCTAGAATAAGACGAAGGAGTGATTTATTTATGAACGATATTAGTTTTGTTACCATATGGTTTTTTGCTAGAATAAGACTTAATAAATTCATGTTATAATTAATACAATGTTTTGTTACCATATGGTTTTTTGCTAGAATAAGACGAGCTCAACTGAAAAACATCTCAAATACTTGTTTTGTTACCATATGGTTTTTTGCTAGAATAAGACCAATATAAACCTTGTGCGTTATATTGCTCTGTTTTGTTACCATATGGTTTTTTGCTAGAATAAGACCGTGTTGCTATTGCGAATGCCGATAACTGTGTTTTGTTACCATATGGTTTTTTGCTAGAATAAGACAGTTGTAAAAAAAGCTGTAGAGACAGCTAAGTTTTGTTACCATATGGTTTTTTGCTAGAATAAGACCAGTGTGGGCATTCTGGTATTAATGTTTATGTTTTGTTACCATATGGTTTTTTGCTAGAATAAGACATGTTATCAACAGGTGCATGGAATGCCATGGTTTTGTTACCATATGGTTTTTTGCTAGAATAAGACTTTTTTATATCGTTTTCATCAAAAATAATAGTTTTGTTACCATATGGTTTTTTGCTAGAATAAGACGTCAGTGATATATTATTGTTGTCCACATAAGTTTTGTTACCATATGGTTTTTTGCTAGAATAAGACCTAAACATTGACAACCGTTATCATCATAACGTTTTGTTACCATATGGTTTTTTGCTAGAATAAGACATTTGTGGATTGCTGATTGATAAGTTAGCATGTTTTGTTACCATATGGTTTTTTGCTAGAATAAGACTGAAGGTATAAAGTCTTATGCAAGAGTCACCGTTTTGTTACCATATGGTTTTTTGCTAGAATAAGACCAAAAGACGGATTGGAGTTTAGGTGTTCATGTTTTGTTACCATATGGTTTTTTGCTAGAATAAGACTAAAGGGGTGATCGTATGGCTAACACAAAAGTTTTGTTACCATATGTTTTTTGTTAGAATAGAGTGTTTTTTCGTTTTTTATACTAAAGTGTTTAGGCTATTAATGTTAAATAAGCAATGAATGGTGTTTTTATGAGTATTATTTATATAAATATTATTTTTATCTTTTATTTATGTATTGCTTTTTTACATTTTATCATTTATAATCCATGTATAGTCTGTTGAAGAAGATTAAATAGTGGAATTTTTAAGAGATATTGTGGTTGGTGTGAACAATAAGAGGAAGCTATGGGACACTTTGGAGGAAGTTATGAAAATAACCGTGAGTCGCGTTAAGACAATGAGGGCATACTTTGTATGAACTAAGGTGGTACCGCGTTATAAACGTCCTTAGATAGGGCGTTTTTATTTATTTTTAAAGGAGGAAGAGATATGGCATATAGTGCACCAAGAGGAACAGTAGACATTTTGCCTGAATCATCAGGGAAATGGCAAGAACTAGAACAATTGATTCGTACAATTTGTGCGAATTATAATGTGAAGGAAATGAGAACACCTATTTTTGAACATACTGAATTGTTTACAAGAGCAGTAGGTGATACAACGGATGTTGTAACTAAAGAAATGTATTCTTTTGAAGATAAGAAGAAAAGAGCAATTACATTAAGACCTGAAGGAACTGCAGGTATAGCAAGAAGTTATGTAGAGCATAAATTATTTGCTTTACCAGAAAAATTACAGAAATTTTATTATATGGGACCAATGTTCAGATATGAAAGACCTGGGAATGGAAGACAAAGACAGTTTCATCAATTTGGTGTAGAAATGATTGGTTTAGAGTCTGCATATATTGATGTGGAATGTATGGTTATGGCTGTTACAGTTGTTGAAGCTTTAGGTATTCAAGACATTCAATTACATATTAATTCATTGGGGGATGATGAATCAAGAAAAGCTTATAGAGAAGCCTTAATTAAACATTTTGAACCAGTTGTTGATGAATTATGTCATGATTGTCAACAAAGATTTGAGAAAAATCCTTTACGTATTTTGGATTGTAAAGTTGATCATGAGCATCCAGCAATGAAGAATGCACCTCGTACAATTGATTATTTAAGTGAATCAGCAAAAGCGCACTTTGATAAAGTTTGTTCATTATTAGATGATTTAGAAATTGATTATGTTGTTGATACAAACTTAGTTAGAGGTTTAGATTATTATTCACATACTGTTTTTGAAATTATTAGCGATGATCCAAAAATGGGTCAAGGAGCAACAATTGGGGCAGGTGGACGTTATAATTCTATGATTAGTGAATTAGGAGGTCCAGAAGTGCCAGGTGTTGGATTTGCTTTTGGAATGGAAAGATTAATGTTGGCTTTAGGTGATTCTGATAATCAAGGTAATGGCTTAGATGTTTATGTGATGCCATTAGGGCAGGAAGCTAAAGACTTAGCAATGCAGATTGTGACAATGTTAAGAGCAAATGGATTTACTTGTGATATGGATCAATGTGATAGAGGATTGAAAGGACAATTTAAATCAGCAGATCGTTATCATGCTCATTTTTCAATGATTATTGGTGAGGAAGAAGTTAAAAAAGAAGTTGTGAATATGAAATGTAACCACTCTAAAGAACAAAGTGTTGTTCGTTTAGAAGATATAGTAGAATTTATTGATCGTCATTTTGAAGGAGGTCATGAACATGAATAGATCACATAATAATGGTGAATTAAGATTATCACATGTTGGTCAGCAAGTGGAATTAATTGGATGGGTGGCTAAAAAAAGAAATTTAGGAGCTTTGATTTTTATTGATTTAAGAGATAGATATGGTATAACTCAAGTTATTTTTGATGAATCTTTTGAAGAAAAATTAAAAGAAGTCAAAAATGAATATATTTTACAAGTTAAAGGAACAGTTGTTGAAAGATCATCTAAAAATAGTAAGATGCCTACAGGTGATATTGAAATTCAAGCAGATAGTTTTACAATTATCAATACTGCAAAATTAACACCTCTTATTGTTGCTGATGAAACTGATGCATTAGAAGAGACAAGATTACAATATCGTTACTTAGATTTAAGACGACCAATGATGCAAAACAATATCATGACAAGACATAAAATTACACGTAGCATTAGAGAATATTTAGATGATTTAGACTTTATTGATATTGAAACACCTTATTTGAATCGTTCAACGCCTGAGGGTGCTAGAGACTTTTTGGTTCCTTCACGTGTTCATCAAGGCGCTTTTTATGCCTTGCCACAATCACCTCAATTGTTTAAACAGTTATTGATGGTTTCTGGATTTGAAAGATATTACCAAATTGCTCGTTGTTTCAGAGATGAAGATTTACGTGCTGATAGACAAATTGAATTTACACAAGTCGATGTTGAAATGAGTTTTATGTCAACAGATCAAATTTTAACTATAGGAGAAGGTTTGATTGCAAAGGTTATGAAAGATGTTAAAGGCATTGATATTCAATTGCCTTTAAGAAGATTAACTTGGCATGAAGCGATGGAAAGATATGGTATTGATAAACCTGATACTCGTTTTGGTTTAGAGTTAGTGAACTTAAATGAAGTTGTCAAAGATGTTGATTTTGCTGTATTTAAAAATGCTTTAGAAAATCATGGACATGTCAAAGGAATCAATGTTGAAAATCAGGCTCAAGCTTATTCACGTAAAAAAATTGATCAATTGACAGAACTTGCTAAAACATATAAGGCAAAAGGGTTAGCTTGGTTGAAAGTTACTGATCAAGGTGTTCAAGGTCCAATTGCAAAATTCTTTAGTGAAGAACAAATGGAGCATTTATTAAAAGCAATGAACGCTAAAGATAATGATTTATTGTTATTTGTAAGTGATACAAAATATGAAGTTGTTTGTGATGCTTTAGCAGCTATTAGAAATCATTTAGGTAAAGAGTTAAAATTATATGATCCTCATACTTTTGCCTTTTTATGGGTTGTTGATTTCCCAATGTTTGAATATGATGATGAAACAAAGAGATACTATGCAAAACATCATCCATTCACAAGACCAAAAGATGAAGATATTGATAAATTAGAATCAGATCCAGAACATTGCTTAGCAGATGCTTATGATATTGTATTGAATGGATATGAATTAGGTGGAGGATCACAAAGAATTTATGAACAAGATCTACAAGAAAGAGCATTTAAAGCATTAAGTTTTACACAAGAACAAATTGATGCACAATTTGGTTGGTTCGTAGAAGCATTCCAATATGGAACACCACCACATGGAGGATTTGCATTAGGATTGGATAGAATTGCAATGTTACTTTGTGAACGTGATTCATTAAGAGATGTCATTGCTTTCCCAAAAAATACAAGTGCAACATGTCCAATGTCTAAAGCACCTACAAATGTTGCTTTGGCTCAATTAGATGAATTAGGAATCGAGGTTAAAGAATATGAATCAAAAGAGGATTAATGCAGTTTTAGAAGAAATGTCTTCTCGAGGAATTGATCATTTAATTATTAGTGAACCAAGTTCTATCAATTATCTGATTAACTATGAAAACAATCCTGGAGAAAGAATGTATGTTTTATTACTCTCATTAGATGGAAATCATACTTTATTCTTGAATAAATTATTTTATCTAGACCAAGAATTATCACTTAATATCGTTTGGTATGATGATACACAAGATGGAGCAGTCCTTGTTTCTCAGTATTTACAAGAAGCTTCTTGTGTAGGTGTTGATAAAAATTGGGAAGCTAAATTTTTGATGAAGGTCATGGAACATGCAAATGATGAATGTTGTTTTGAAATTGGTTCTATTTGTGTTGACCATGTAAGAATGATTAAAGATGAAGAAGAAAGACAGTTGATGAGAGAAGCAAGTCATATCAATGATTTAGCTATTGATCAAGTGATTCAACTATGTGCTCAAGGAAATATGAGTGAAATAGAAGCCACTCAAGAAGTCACAAACATTCTTCAAAATTTAGGATGTACATCATTTTCATTCCCTGCAATTGTTGCTTATGGTGCAAATGGTGCTGATAGTCATCATGAAGGTGATGATTCTATGCTTCATGCAGGTGACAGTATTGTGATTGATATGGGTGGTTTATATAAAGGGTATTGTAGTGATATGACAAGAACTGTTTTTTATAAGGAAGTCAGTGAAAAGCAAAAAGAGGTTTATGAACTTGTCAGAAAAGCGAATGAAGCTGCTGAAGCAATGATCAAGCCAGGTGTGAAGTTATGTGACATTGATAAGACTGCAAGAGATGTGATTACTGAAGCTGGTTATGGGGCACAATTCAATCATCGTCTAGGACATTTTATTGGAAGAGATGTTCATGAATATGGAGATGTATCTGCTTCTTTCGATATGGAAGTTGAAGAGGGAATGATTTTTTCAATTGAACCAGGGATTTATATTCAAGGAGAATTTGGTGTAAGAATAGAAGACTTGGTTTTGGTCACTCATGATGGCTGTGAAGTTTTAAACCATTATACAAAAGATTTATTAGTCATAGGTTAAGCGATAGCTTAACCTTTTTAATGAAAAAAACACGATTTCTCGTGTTTATTCTTGAGCATTAGAATTTTCTTTGTATTTTTCACTTAATAATCCATCTTCAGCACTGTTGTCATCTTGCTGATTTTGATTATAACCTTTGTATTGATTATTTGTCTTGCTTTTAGATTTTTTGTGACTCATTTTTTTCTCCTTTTTTTCTATTGACATTTATATTATGTGAAATTTTATAAAAATTATTAATTTTTTTATTTAGGCAATACTTTTTTTTAAAATTGTGATAGAATAGTGACGAGGTGACAAATATGTATTATTTTATAGGTATTAAAGGTTCAGGAATGGCATCACTTGCAACGATCCTTTTTGATTTAGGATATGAAGTTTCTGGTAGTGATATTGATAAATATATTTTTATTGAAGATGAATTAAGAAAAAGAGGGATTCCTATTTATTCTTTTGATAAAAATAATATTAAAGATGGATATCATGTTGTGATTGGAAATGCTTTTGATGAAAGTAATGAAGAAGTCAAGGAAGCGTTGAATAATCCAAAGGTAATAACACATACTTATTATGATTTTTTAGGAAAATTAATGGATGATTATATTTCTATTGGAATCGCTGGAACACATGGTAAAACGACAACTACTGGGATGGCATATCATCTTTTTAAGGATTTTAAAAAGACATCAGTGCTGATTGGTGATGGGACAGGACATGCTCAGGAAAATAGTGAGTATTTTATTAGTGAAACTTGTGAGTATCAAGATCATTTTCTACATTATTATCCAACATATGCTGTTATTAATAATATTGAACTTGATCATGTTGATTATTTTCAATCTATGGAACAATATACAGCATCATTTGAAAAATTTGCAAATCAGGTTAAAGATACTGTCATTGTTTGGGGAGATGATCCATATTTACCTCATTTAAATTATAAGACAAGAGTTTTAAAGTTTGGAATCAATGAAAAAAATGATGTTCTTGCTAAGAATATCATTAATAATGATTATGGACTTTCTTTTGATGTTTATATTCATAATGAATTATTTGGTCATTTTGCTTTACCATTTTATGGTATGCATATGTTATATAATTCTTTAGCAGTGATTACTTTAGGGTATTTGGAAAATATGGACGCTTCATATATACAAAAGCAATTATCTACATTTGATGGTGTCAAAAGACGTTATACAGTCAAAGAAATTGGGAACAATATATACGTTGATGATTATGCACATCATCCAACAGCAATCCGCTATGTGATTGAAGCAACACGTTCAAGATATCCTGGAAAAGAGATTGTCGCTGTTTTTCAACCAGATCGTTTTTCAAGAGGGTTAAGATTTGCTAAAGAGTTTGCAGAGGCTATGGATCTTGCTGATTATCCTTTCTTTGTGCATTTTCCAGAAAACGCTAAGAAAGAAGATGGAATTGATATAGATATTTATGACATTGCAAAATATAATCCTCGTTCTATTGTTATTCATGAAGATGAAGAAGCGGTTAAACTTTTAGCAGAGCATGATGGAGCTGTGTTCTTATTTATGAGCAGTAAAGATATTTATAAATTAGAAGATATGGTGATTGCTTTTAAAGAAACAAAGGTATGATACCTTTCTAATCAAGAAATTTTATGATATAATAAAAACGTTATAGAAAGGAGAACCCTATGGATCCAAAGTTAATTTGCATGTGTATACTGATTTTATCAGGAGCGTTTGCTTTATTAAGTTTAGGACTTTTGCTGATTAGGCTTTCTGGAACAGTCAAAGAAGCAACAGTTTTAATGACAATGTTGGAAACAACAATTAATAAGGTAAATGCAATTTTAGATGATATTGATAATAAAATGGATATGTTGAATGCTCCTGTTGAGCTGGTGAGTGGGCTTTTTTCAAAAGGTGGTTTAAAATCAACTGCATTAGCTAGTTTGGGATTTTTAACATCTCTATTTAGAAAAAAATAACAAAGGAAAGGTGATAAAGAAATGAAATTAGGAAAGTTTATTGTTGGTCTTGGAATTGGGGCTGTGGCTGGAGTATTATTTGCTCCAAAAAAAGGAAGTGAGCTAAGAGAAGATATTAAAAATGAATCTTTGAAAGCTTATGATAGTTTAAAGAATATGACTAAAGAAGATGTTGAAGCTATGCTTGGTCAAACTATTGAAACTGTAAAAAAATCTGTTGATGAATTTGATGTTGATGCATTTAAGGAAACAACAAAAGTGAAATTGACAGAGTTAGAAAGTGAATTAGAAATGTTTGCTCAAAAAGTTAAAGGTAGTGATCAACT
>CATOPA010000089.1 GCA_951801965.1 uncultured Erysipelotrichaceae bacterium
AAGAAACAGGAACATCTAATACAAAATCACCATCTTTAAATTGTACAATTTCATTTTTTATAATTACATTAGACATAGTATCACCTTCTCCATTTAAAATTTTATGAATTATAATTTGTAAAATAAATTGACTTTATTTTATATAATTATAAAACAAGAAAAAATCATCTTCAACAATGCTACTCACTATGAATATCTACTCCCCCAGCAAAAATATGAAGATGATCATTTTTACTATCAATTCATAATCTTACATTGATTATATTACTATTTTCATTTGCTATTAGCATGACAGAATAAACTATTTTATTCAATGCAACAAGCAAATAATGATATAAAATATGATTCATAAATCCAAATTCTTATAATAAAAAAACTCAAATCAAAGACCTTTTATTGATTCAAGTTTTTTCAAATTTATGACTATTTAATAATTGTTTTAATAAGTTGCATAACGATATTCTTATCTTCTGGTCTTGAAGAAGCGACTAATATTGTTAATGTTGCAAGAGCATCATTATTAATTCTTTCTTTTCCATTTTTATATAAAGCTTTATTCTTCTCTAAAAAATATAAAAATATTGTTGCTCCTATTCTTTTATTCCCATCAATGAAACTATGATTTTTAACAATAAAATATAATAATGCACTTGCTTTATCTTCCAATGTTGGATACAAATCATATCCATCAAAGCTTTGATATATAGTTGATATGCTACTTTTAAACGAACTATCTTTTTCTATTGCAAATTGATCCCCCTGGTTTATAAACAATGTATTGTGTATTAATTCCATACATTCACCATATTTAATAACATAGATATCCTTTTGACCTTCAGGCACTTCTAAAGTGTGATGATCATAATCATCTAGTATTTTAAATCCCCTTTGATAAGCTTTCAAAAATTCTAACATTGCATCACTTGTTGGTAATTGTCCACCAGCCATTTTATACTTATCAAGAACATGAGTGATATATTCGATATCTTGATAATGCCTTTCATTAATAACATATCCTTTCAATAAATATTCTCTTAATATATTATTTGCCCATTTTCTAAAAAGAATACCTTTAGACGAATTTGTTCTATAACCAACAGCAAGAATAACATCTAAATTGTAATACTTTACATTATATTCCTGAACATTAAGCTTACCCATGTGTGCAAAATTTGCACACATGCTACTTTCATCTAGTTCACCTGACTGAAAAATATTTCGAATATGTCTGCCAACAACAGTTCTATCAATTTCAAACAAATGAGCAATTTGCTTTTGATTTAACCAAACTGTCTCACTATCAAAAGAAACAGGAACATCTAATACAAAATCACCATCTTTAAATTGTACAATTTCATTTTTTATAATTACATTAGACATAGTATCACCTTCTCCATTTAAAATTTTATGAATTATAATTTGTAAAATAAACTGACTTTATTTTATATAATCATAAAACAAGAAAAAATCATCTTCAACAATGCTACTCACTATGAATATCTACTCCCCCCAGCAAAAATATGAAGATGATCATTTTTACCATCAATTCATAATCTTACATTCAGTTTATATAATTGTTTGCTATTTGCTATTATTATAACATGGTAGTTACTTTTATTCAATGCAATAAGCAAATAACTATATAAAAAGAAAAGAAGTTAACGAATTAACTTCTTTATTGTTTTTCGTAAACTGTCTTAAGTTCATTTAATAATTCTATTGCAAGTGACAACCAATTTTGAGTTGTTGGAATGATAATAACAATTTCATTTTTAATATACTTAATCTGTGGTTTTTTAAATAAACACATCATAAGCTCAAAAAGCCAGTCACCAGCAAGGCGAGAAGAAAAGTCAGCTGTCAACATGATTTCAACATGATCTGATTCTTCCTTCACTTGATCAACAAAACTTTCAGTGCATAGAATTTCATATCTTCTTTTTAATACAATGTTACTAACTTCTCTAGGCAATGTTCCATATAAATCTTTTAAATCTTTTTCTAAAGAAACAATTTGTGTGAGATGCTGTGCTTGATAAATACGTTGATATAAATTTAACTTCTCTATATCACTTTCTACATAATTTTCAGGAATATATCCTTCCACTTGAATATTTCTTGTAGGCACTTCTTTATTTTCCTGCTTTTCGCCTGTTTTTTCATCAATAGCTTCTTGTAAGATTTTCATATACATATCAAAACCTACACTATCAATGAATCCTGCTTGTTCTCCTCCTAATATATCACCTGAACCACGAATAGATAAATCTCTCATTGCAATCTTGTATCCACTTCCTAGTTGTGCAAATTCTTTAATCGCTTTTAAACGTTTTGTTGCTTCCTCATTCATTTGCTTATGTTTACCATACAATAAATATGCATAAGCCAACCTTTCACTACGACCAACACGTCCTTTAATTTGATAAAGTTGAGAAAGTCCAAAACGATCAGCATCTTCAATAATAATTGTATTTGCATTAGGAATATCAATACCTGTTTCTATAATTGTTGTGCAAACTAAAATATCAAATTCCTTATTGATAAATGACTGCATAACATCTTCTAATTGATCCTTTGTCATTTTTCCATGTCCATATGTGACTCTTGCTTGTGGTATCATTCTTGCAATATTATGTGCCACACTTTCAATTGTTTCAGTACGATTATAAAGATAGAAGACTTGACCATTTCTTCCTAATTCTCTTTCAATCACCTGTCTAATGATTGGCTCACTTTTCTCCATGACATACGTTTGTACTGGAAGTCTATTTAATGGAGGCGTTTCTATTTGTGATAATCCTCTTATTCCCATCAATGACATTTGTAGTGTTCTTGGAATAGGCGTTGCCGTTAAAGTTAAGACATCTATCGTTTTTCTTATATCTTTAATTTTTTCTTTTTGTCTCACTCCAAATCTTTGTTCTTCATCAACGCATAACAATCCTAAATCTTTAAAAACAACATCATTAGATAAAATACGATGTGTTCCCACCAACAAATCAATTTTTCCTTCTTTAAGATCATTTAAAATTTGTTTTTTTTGTTTTGTACTTGTAAAACGATTCAACAAAGCAATATTTACTGGAAAAGCTGAAAATCTTTCTATCATCGTATGATAATGTTGCGAAGAAAGAATCGTTGTTGGACATAAGAAAGCCACTTGCTTAGAAGCAAGTATAGCTTTAAAACAAGCACGCAGAGCCACTTCCGTTTTTCCAAATCCAACATCTCCACATAACAAGCGATCCATTGGTCTAGGTGTTTCCATATCCTTTTTGATTTCTTGAACTGCCTCTTGCTGATCTGGGGTCAATTCAAAACCAAATCCTTCTTCAAATTGTATCTGAAGTTCATTATCAGATGGAAAAGCAAATCCAGGCTGACTCATTCTTTGAGCATACAAAGCAACAAGTTTATCAGCCAAATCATCAACTTTCTTTCTGACCCTTTGCTTTGTCTTTTGCCATTCTGTACTATTTAAAGCATGTATTTTTGGAGCTTTCCCATCTCTTGAAGCATACTTTCTCACAAGTTTAAAATTCTCTACTGGAATATATAAAGTATCATTACCTTTATAAGCAATATATAAATAATCCTTTTTATTCCCTTTTACTTCTATTGTCTTGATTCCCATATATTGACCAATTCCATGAGTATCATGAACAACATAGTCACCAATATTCAATTCATTATAATCATTGATAACCTTAGCATTCTTATATTTGATATATCCTTTTTTCTTTTGTGAATTAACTTTAAATAACTCATTTTCTGTCAAAATCACAATATGTTCTTCATAAAGATCCATACCTGTCTTCAATTGACCCATATAAATATTAATGCCATTATAAATCTTATCATCAGTCCCTACCATAGTATAAGACAAATGATTTTCTTCTAATAAATCAACCATCATTTGAATTTGATGAGTATTATCTAAACACATTAATATTTTATTTTGAATCAAATAATCTTTAAACTGCTGTACTAACTGTTTTTCATTCATCAATGAAAGCTGCACAGCTCGACTACAAAAAGAAATCTGGGAATCTTTTGTTTTAAAGTCTATAAAATCAACTTGCCTTTTCCTTAATAAATCATGAATTTCTTCATAAAGAGGTAATCCTTTGACCATCTTTCCTACACTTTGTAATTCTTGTGTATAGAAAAAAGTCTCTTCAACATAGCGTTGATATGTTTGAATTATTTTTTCATATTGTGATGTCATTAAAAAGACATTATCAAAGTAAGAGAAAAGAGTTGTAGAAGATTGAAATAATCCCATATACTGATAAAGTCTTATAGAATGATCATTGTCTTTTAATGATTGTATATCGATTGCTATGTTTTCATCAAGTTCATCTTCATGTTCTTCACATTTTGTTTGAATATGTAATTCTTCAATATGTTCTATAATCGAAGGAACTTCATCTTCTTCATAAAGAATATCACTTGCAGGTAAAATTGTGACTTGATCAACTTTTTCTATTGACTTTTGTGTATTTTTATCAAAGAATCTTATACTTTCAATTTCATCATCAAAAAACTCAATACGTACAGGTTGTTCATATTGAATGGAATAAACATCAATGACTCCTCCTCTTCTTGAATAATAAAAGGGTTCATCTACTCTTTGTATCATTTGATATCCTGCTTTTATTAATTTTTGTCTTAAGACCACAGGTTCAATAATCATGCCTACTTTTAACTCGAAAGTATTATCTAAAAATAAAGACTTATGTGGGATATAGCGAATATAACTATGCATATGTGCAATCACAACAACAGGTTGTGACTGACATAAAGTTGCGAGTGTATGAATTCTTTCTCCCATAATTTCTTGTGATGAAGCTAGTGCTTCTACTCTTAATGATTCATCACAAGGAAAATAAACAACTTTATTTTGTAATAAAGGCTTTAATTGTTGATATAACAATTGAGCCTGATATTGATTATCCTTGACAATTAGCATCATTTTTGGTGAAGTGGAAAAAGCACTAGCAATGAGGATGGCCTCATCACTAGCTTGAGAAACAACAATGTCTCCTTTTTCTTTCATCAATGCTAAATAAGCAGGATTATTCTTTAAAATTTGAATAATCTTTTTCATTTTTCCTCCTAATTGTATGCATTCATTGCAGCAACAAAATCTTTATCTAAAAATAATTCAATCGCTTTAACAGCATTTTCAATACCACTTTCAATCAAAGGCTGCTCATCTTTAGAAAAACGTCCTAAAACATAATCAACCACAGGAATACGAGGATGCTTATCTATACCTACACGTATACGAGCAAAGGATTGTGTTCCCACATGGGCAATAATACTTTTCACACCATTATGTCCTCCAGCACTTCCACTTTGTCTTAAACGTAACTTTCCTGTTGGCATATCCATATCATCATAAACAACCAAAAGATCTTTCACATCTATTTTATAAAATTTCATAACTTGAATAACGGATTCTCCTGAATTATTCATGTATGTCATAGGTTTTAATAAAATGACATCTTCTCCTTTATATTTAAACTTCACATATTGTCCTTTAAATTTTTCAGAATTTATAGAAACACCTAACATTTCTGATAAGATATCCATTGTCATAAAACCAACATTATGCCTTGTTTTTTCATATTCCTTTCCAGGATTTCCTAAACCTACAATTAACTTCATATTCAAACTCCTATCTTGCTAATATGACCAAACATACACCATCAATACTTAAACGTTGATCAACAATTTTTCCTTTTTCACTATGACATAAAACAATATAACCTTCTTCTACTTCTACTTCAATTGTATCTAATGAAGCATTAAAATAAATAAGAAAATCTTTATAACGACCTGTATCTTGATGAAGTTTATATTGAATCATACGATGTTCAATATTATCTAATTGAACATTTTCTCGAATTTTTTCATAATTATCATATCTAAAACAAGGATTTTCTTTTCTTAAACGAATTAAAAATTGAATAAGCTGAACTGTATCTATTTCCATATCTTTTCTGTTCCAATCTAATGCATTGACCTGATCACCTGCATTATATGTGTTAGGTTGTCCATTTTTCGTTCTAAAAAACTCTTGCCCACTATGAATAAAAGGAACTCCCTGAGACAAGATAACAGCTGCAAGCATTAAACGTAGCCTTTTCTTTCTTATATCTTTACTTTCATCATAATTAGATCTTCTTAGTTTATCATAGCAAGTTGCATTATCATGACATTCTACATAATTAATAGATTGTCCAATATTATCAAACATATCAAATTGACACATTGCTCTTATTGCATCATTTGTTTTATAAGTGTCTCCTGAAAAATATCCTTTTGACTCCATTTGGTTTGTTCCTCTTAAGGTATCTCTAAAGAAATCGTTAAAAAAACCTAGCTGAGGCGTCTTTCTATTATTTTGAATCGTTGTTCTTTTTTCCTCTAAAAGAGCAGTTGTCATATTCCATCCTTCTCCATAAACAATAAAAGAAGGATCAATAGCTTTTGCTTGTGCATCAATTAACTTCATCGTATCAATATCAATCAATCCCATTAAATCAAAACGATATCCATCAATACCATATAAAACTTGCCATCTTTTACACATATCTAAAATATATTTACGACACATTTTAGCAGTTGTATTCAAATCATTTCCACACCATGAACCATTAGACAAACTTCCATCTTGATTTCTTCTAAAAAAGTAATGAGGAACTGTTTTTTCTAAAGCATTAAAATTCACGTCATGCATATGATTATAAACAACATCTAAAACAACTCTCATTCCTCTAGAATGAAGAGCTTCGACCATTTGTTGTGCTTCTTTAATACGTTTATATCCATCATTAGGATTTGTGACATAACTTCCTTCAGTCACATTGTATTGAGCAGGATCATATCCCCAATTATAAAGTTCATGAACATTACTTTCATCAACTGTCGCAAAATCATTAACAGGCATTAACTGTAAATGAGTAATACCAAGGCAAGATAAGTAATCTAAGCCCGTTGGATTTCCACTATCTGTAGATGTATTGCATTCTGTAAACGCCAAGAATTTTCCTTTATGTGTCATTCCACTTGTTGAAGACATAGAAAAATCTCTCACACTTGTTTCATAAATAATAGCATCTGTCTTTCTTTTTAAAGGTGGTAATGTTGATGGTGTCATAGGGACTTTATCTAAATCAACAATAATATTTGTACGGCCATTTGCTGAAGCACTATAAGCATAAGGATCCATAGAAATCTCATAGTTTCCAACATGCTTAATCAAATAAAAATAATGTGCTCCTTCAAGATCACCTTCAACATAACAATGATACACACCCTTTAGACCTCGTTTCATTGGATAAAGAGACTCTTCTTCTTTTCGAATCACCTTTAAAATAACACCTGTAGATAAAGGTGCCCAAACCTTAAATGATGTTCCTTCTTTTGTATAACGATTTCCTAAATCATCTCCATCATAAAAATAAAGATCATCAAATTCTTCACATAAAGACATTCTAGAAAAATCTAAAAAGCATGTTAAACCATAGGCATCAACAATACGATAAACTCTTCCCATTGTAAAAGAAGTGTGAAAAACATATTCCTTAAAACCATCAAGATGGCTATGTTCAAGAGAGTCTCCATGAAGAAGAACCATTTCATCATTCTTCAAATCTCTTAAATAAAATTTACTACTAATTCCATTATAATAATTTGTAGAAAGAAAAACATGTATTTCATTAAAACTTGTTGCATATGCCTTCATTCTCACTGCACTTTCTTCCATAGTCAATCTCCTTTCATAAACGCAAAATAAGAAAAGCTATCACTTTTCTTGTTTCAAACAGTATAACATAAACTTCAAAAAAAAACTATCAAAGAATATGTATATATTTTCTAAATTTCTTTTCTATTTCCATCATTAAAAAATATTATAATAAACGATTGAAAAAACCTAAAAAAATGATATAATATTTTCGAAGTAAAACTCCATTATATTATTATATATATAATATTTTACTCTATATTTATAAAAAATAAGTATTGTACTTAAAATCATGTAGAAAAAGAATAAAAAATATATAATCTATTGCTTTCATTGAAAAACTAAAAATAAAACAAGGAGAATAAATATGGGATTATTATCAAGATTTAAAAAGGAAGAAGAAAGAATATATGAAGATACTGATATTGTCGCAATTGCTGATGCGACAATTATGCCAGTCAGTGAAATAAAAGATCCAGTTTTTGCGAAAGAATTAATGGGACAAACCATTGCATTTGAATTGCAAGGAAATACTATTGTATCTCCTTGTAACGGAACTTTAGAAATGTTCTATCCTACAGGGCACGCTTTTGCAGTTCGTAGAAATGATGGTATGGGAATTTTAGTACATGTTGGTATTAACACTGTTCATTTAAAAGGAAAAGGATTTAAACTTTATGCAAAACAGGGTGAAAAAGTAAAAGCTGGTCAAAAACTTATAGAATTAAAAGTTGATAAAATTAAAAATGCTGGTTTTGACTTAACAACAATGCTTATTATTACAGAACAGCTCCACGAAGATGAGAAAGTGCAATTCTCTTGTCAAAACATTGTCAAAAAAGGTGAAATTATTAATCAATAATGAAAAGAAGTAGTAATAGATACACCGCTTTTCAATTTCATTATTAAACTAACAAGATAAAACTTTCATAATGTCTTCTTCATTTTCTACATCAAAAATATGAATCGTTAATTCATTTAACTGCTTCTCTGTACTTTTTTGTATCTGTAGCTCTATCCCTGGTGTTAATG
>CATOPA010000090.1 GCA_951801965.1 uncultured Erysipelotrichaceae bacterium
TTTATAGCACCTCCTACACACTATTTATTATAAAAAAATAAGAAATTGAAACAATTTCAATTTCTTATCATATTTATAAGTTTTACTTATTTAAAACTTTTTTAAATATTTGAGCAAATTCTTCTATATAATAATTCGTGCTTTCCTTATTCCAACATGCAAAATAATTTCTTTGAATAGATTGTCCTTTATGCTTTAATGGAATTCTTTGTAGACCTGTCATGACCTCTGGTAAATCCCCAATATGATCTATTGGTAAATAACCTCTATGGCTTAAAGCCATCAACCTTGCCTGCTCTAAAGAATCAGCATATAAAAAACGATGAGAAAGTCCTAAACTCTTTTCGTAAAATTCTCTTTCCGATTCTTCCTTGCCTTTAGAAATAACTAAAATGCAAGATAAGTTTTTTAAATCTTCTATTGATAGTTCTTCTTTACTGGCTAATGGATGCTTTGATGATATTTCTATAAAACATTCACTATGCTTTAATTCAAAATTATAATAATCATCATGAAATGCTCTTCTTTGTTCACTAATTTTAATATCTAATTGCTGGCTAAGTAAATACTCAAATAATTCTTCATGGGTTCCACTTAAAATTGATATATTGACTTCTGGATATAATTCTGTAAATTCAGCAATAGCTTGATGAAGTGCTAATGAATTAAAGTTTTTAGGATATCCTATTGTTAAACTTAACTCTCTATCCTCTCCGCGTTTTATTGTTTCTTCTTTAAAAGCTTCAATTTCATCTAATAAAACTTTTCCATGTCTATAAAAATATTCACCAGCAGGTGTGAGTGTGAATCGTCTATTCTCTCTTATCAATAATTCTACACCTAACTCATTTTCTAAAGATTTGATTTGTTGAGATATAGCTGATTGAGAAATAAAACATTGTTCAGCAGCTTCAGTAAAACTATTGCAATCAACAACAGCTATAAAATATTTCATTTGTTTAAATAACATAAGGATCACCCTTTCTTAAATATTATAACATTAACCTTTTTAATAATAAAGTTTGATAAAATATAATGCTATAATTTCTATATTATTACTCACCTCAAAAATTCTATTTTAATAAAAAAGCTCGAAAATATCGAGCCTTCCATTTTTTAGTATCTTATTCTACACCTATAATAAATGAATAAACTGGTTGCTTTCCGTCAACACATTCTAATTCAGCATCATAGTTTTCTTCAATAAATGTTGTAATCTGTGAAACTTCTTCTTCACTAACATCTTCACCATAAATAAGTGTGATTATTTCAGAATCATCATCAACCAATTGACTTAATGTTTCTTTTAAAGCTTCAATTTTTGTTGGAACACATGCTGTAATTTCTTTTTCACATAATGCCATATATTGATTAGCTTTAATATCTACACCATCTATGTTTGTATCTTTAATTGCAAAAGTAACTTGCCCAGTCTTTACATTGCTGATAGCTTCTTTCATCTCATTCAAATTATCTTCTAAAGATACTTCTGGATTATACATAATACATGCTGATAATCCTTGTGGAATTGTTTTTGATGGAATAACTTGAACATCAATTTCACCTTCTAAAATCAATGCGGCTTGTTGTGCAGTCATCACAATATTAGAATTATTTGGTAAAATAATGACATGTTTTGCATGAACATCTCTAATAGCTTGAACAATATCTTCAGTTGCTGGATTCATTGTTTGTCCACCACTTACAACATAATCACAGTGAAGTTCTAAGAACATATCTTTCACTCCATCACCAGCAGCTACGCTAATAATTGCTGTTTCCTTTTCTTGTTGTGGAATAACAGGCTTAGCTTTTTCTTCAACAGCTTTAGGTTGATTTGATTCTAAAATTGAATTATGCTGTTCTTGCATATTTTCAATTTTTAATTTAATAAATTCACCATATCTTTGAGCAGTATTCAAAGCATTGCCTGGTTTTAATGTGTGTACATGAACCTTTACAATATCTTCATCTTGAACAACAACGATACTATTCCCAGGTAATCTTTCTAACTCATTTCTTAAGCGTTCTTCTTTAAACGCCTTCGTTTTTCTTGGATCTAATCTAAAGATAAATTCAGTACAATATCCAAATCCTTCCTCTTCATCAGATTCTACATCAATCAAAGCATCTTTATTAGAACTTCCTTTAATTTCAATACGCACAATCTCTTCTCCAGCCAAAGCCGCCATAAATCCTGTCATAACAAGTAATAAACCAGCCCCACCACTATCTACAACTCCTACTTCTTTTAAAACAGGCAATAATTCTGGTGTACGTTCTAATGATTCATCCGCTGCTTTGACAAAATATGAAAATACATCTTCAATTTCCATACCTTCTTGAGCATATTGTACAACAGCTTCTCCAGCTTCTCTAATCACTGTTAAAATAGTACCTTCTACTGGTCTCATAACAGCTTTATATGCTACTTTTGCTCCATTTTGAAGAGCATAAGCAAGTTCTACTGCATTGACTTCTTTCTTTCCTTCAAAAGCCATTGAAATTCCTCTAAATATTTGAGAAAGTATAACTCCTGAATTTCCTCTTGCTCCCATTAACAAACCTTTTGAAAGTTTTTTTGAAACTTCATAAATATCATTTGAATTTAAATTTTCAATTTCAGAAGCACCTGCACTAAATGTTAAAGACATATTTGTCCCAGTGTCACCATCAGGAACAGGAAAAACATTCAAAGCGTCTATTTCTGGATGATTGTTATGAAGAACTGTTGCCCCAGTGACAACCATTTTTTTAAAGAGATTACCATCTACCCTTTTCATACATGACCTCCAATTAATCTAATACTCGAATGCTTTGAACAAAAACATTCACTGCTTCTATATCAATATCTAAAGTTGTTTCTAAAACATACTTTACTTTCTTTTGAACTTCATATACAACCTCTGAAATTTTTACACCATATCCAACAATAATATATACATTAAGAATAGTTCCAGTCTCACCATCTTCAACAACAATTCCTTTTGCATAGTTATCTCTACCTAACAAATCATAGAAACCATCTTTCATAATTTTTTGGCTTGCCATACCAACAACACCATAACATTCAGTTGCTGCTCCACCTGTAATACTTGCAACAACATCTAATGAAAGATTAATATTTCCTAAATCAGTTGTTTTTTTAATCATAAATGATCCTCCAATCTTTTATCCATTATATAACGATTATATTATATAACATTTTTTAAGTATTGACAATTATTTCTATATAATGCATAGGCATTATACTCTAGTCTTTTCAAGAAGTAAACTAAAATAAATAAAAACATAAAAATACTTATCACATTTATATGTTACGCGTTTCATATAATGATTATTCTTTTGTTTTTTTTAAAAAGATAAAAAAGTGATTGCAATTTTATGTCAATAATGATATTATATCAAGGTATGTAAAACGCAAGTATAAAGGATGGTGAAGAAAATGGCTAGAAAGTGTGAAATCAGCGGAAAAGGACCAATGTCTGGTAATACTCGTTCTCACGCATTAAATGCAACAAGAAGAAAATGGAATGTTAACTTACAAAAAGCTACTATTTTAGTCAATGGTAAACCAAAAAAAGTAAAAATTTCAGCAAGAGAATTGAGAACTCTTAGAAAAAGTGCTTAATGATAAAGAATGCATCTTCAAAGATGCTTTTTTTATATATTTATAATGAAAGGAAGCTATTGCAGATAGCTTCCTTTTACTATTTCTTAAATCCTTTTTTAAATTGATCAAAAATAGATTCTTTTTTTGTAGATTTTTTAAGCTTATTATATAATTCTTTTTCTTCTTTAGATAATTTTGTAGGAATTTTAACATCAATTTTTACAAATTGATCACCATAATTATCGCTTCTTAAATCTTTAACGCCCTTTCCCTTTAAGCGTAGTGTTGCACCAGGTTGTGTTCCTTCAGGAACTTTAAGTGTGACATCTCCATAAACTGTTGGTACATCAACATCACATCCTAATGTAGCATCTACTGCAGAAATAGGAATTGTTATATAAATATTTTTTCCATCACGATTGAAGTGTTGATGTGGTTTTACATAAATTTCCACATATAAATCACCATTAGATCCTCCATTAGATCCTCTATGACCTTTGCCTTGTACACGTAATTGCTGATGAGTATTGATTCCAGCGGGAATATTCAACTCAACAGTAATATTTTTATTAACATACCCTTGTCCTTTACAATGTGGACATTTTTCCTTAACAACTTTACCAGTTCCATGACAATCTGGACATGTTGTTTGATTGACAAATGTTCCAAACGGAGATCTTTGTTGTGTACGAATTGTTCCAGTTCCTCCACAACGTGAACAAGTCTGAACATCGCTAGCAGACTTTGCACCTGAGCCATGGCAATGAGAACATTGTTCATCAAAGTTAATCTTTATTTCAGTTTTCTTCCCTTTGATAGCATCCATAAAATCAATTTCTAATTGAACAAAACGATCTTCTCCACGAACTGGACCACTTCTTCTTTGACGAGTTGATCCTCCTCCAAAGAAGGAACCAAAAATATCACCTAAATCAACATCTTCAAATCCACCGAAGCCACCACTAAAACCACCAGCACCACCAAATCCACCAGTTTGATCAAATGCTGCGTGTCCATAACGATCATATGCTGCTTTCTTATTATCATCGGACAAAACATCATATGCTTCTTGAACTTCTTTGAATTTTTCCTCAGCATCCGCTTCTTTATTGACATCTGGATGGTACTTTTTCGCCATTTTACGATATGCTCTTTTTATTTCATCAGCACTTGCATTTTTACTTACACCAAGCACTTCATAATAATCTCTTTTATCAGCCATACTTTCACCCCTTGACTAGATAAAACCAAGGCAAAGCCTTGGCTTTATTGTTTTAGTTTTTTTCTGTAAAATCTGCATCAACAACATCATCATTATTTGATGAAGTCTCTTGATTTGGATTTGCTCCTTGTGCTTGTTGATATTGATAAGCAGCCATTTGTTGTGCAACTTGTTCTAACTCAGACATTTTTGCCTCTAATGTTGCCATATCATTACTATCTAAAGCCTTCTTTAACTCATCTCTTAAAGCAGTTGCTTGAGTTTTTTGATTTTCATCAATTTTATCTCCTTGTTCAGCTAATGCTTTATCAATTTCATTAATCATTTGTTCAGCTTTATTTCTTGTTTCAATATCTTTACGTTTCTTTTCGTCTTCCGCTTTATTAGCTTCTGCTTCCTTAACCATTCTATCAATTTCTTCGTCACTCAATCCAGTAGAGTTTTGAATAGTGATAGATTGTTCTTTTTGAGTTTTCATATCTTTTGCTTTAACATTAACAATACCATTAACATCAATGTTAAATGTCACTTCAATTTGAGGTACTCCTCTTGGTGCAGGTTCAATACCATCTAACTTAAATAAACCTAATTGCTTATTATCTTTGGCCATTGATCTTTCACCTTGCAAAACATTAATATCAACAGCTGGTTGATTATCAGCAGCAGTAGAGAAAATTTGAGATTTTGTAGTTGGAATAGTTGTATTTCTTTCAATTAATACAGTCATGACTCCACCCATTGTTTCAATACCTAATGATAAAGGTGTAACATCTAATAAAACAATATCTTTTACATCTCCAGCAATAACTCCACCTTGAATAGCAGCTCCCATAGAAACAACTTCATCAGGATTTACTGATTTATTTGGTTCTTTTCCTAATAATCTTTTTACAGATTCTTGAACTGCAATAATACGAGTTGATCCACCTACTAATAAAACTTGATCAATTTCATTTGGTGATATTCCTGCATCATTCAATGCTTGTCTCACTGGTCCTTCAGTACGTGCAACCAAATCTTTTGTTAATTCATCAAATTTAGCTCTTGTTTAAGTTAACTCTAAATGTAATGGACCTGCTGCTCCAGCAGAAATAAATGGCAATGAAATTTGAGTTTGCATCATTCCAGAAACATCTTTTTTCGCTTTTTCAGCAGCTTCTTTAACACGTTGCATAGCCATTTTATCATTACTTAAATCAACACCTTGATCTTTTTTAAATTCAGCAACAATCCAATCCATGACTTTTTGATCAAAGTCATCTCCACCTAAACGGTTATCTCCAGCAGTCGCTAAAACCTCAAACATACCATCAGCTAAATCAAGAATAGATACGTCAAAAGTTCCTCCACCTAAGTCGTAAACCAATACTTTTTGTTCTTTATCTAATTTGTCAACACCAAATGCTAAAGCTGCTGCAGTTGGTTCATTAATAATACGTTCAACTTCTAATCCAGCAATTTTTCCTGCATCTTTAGTTGCTTGTCTTTGAGCATCATTAAAATATGCTGGAACAGTAATAACTGCTCTGTTAACACTTTCACCTAAATATGCTTCTGCAGTTGCTTTTAAGTTTTGTAAAATCATTGCAGATATTTCTTGAGGTGTATAATCTTTACCATTAACATTTTCTTTATAACCAGTTCCCATATGTCTTTTAATTGACATAACAGTATCTTTATTAGTGACAGCTTGACGTTTTGCTGCTTCACCAACAACGATTTCACCATTTTTAAAGGAAACAACTGAAGCAGTTGTTCTTAACCCTTCAGGATTTGCAATAACCTTTGCTTCTCCATTTTCCATAACACTTACACATGAATTTGTAGTTCCTAAATCAATTCCAATAATCTTATTTCCCATAATATAAATCCTCCTTTAAATTTATTCATTAACTTTAACTAAAGATGCGCGAATAACACGATCTTTCAATTTATAACCTTTCTGAAGTTCTTCAACAACAATATTTGAATCATAATTCTCATCTTGAGCTGTCATAACAGCCTGATGGATATTTGGATCAAATTCTTTACCTTGTGCTTCAATAACTTCAACACCATTCTTTTTCAAAATATTCATCAATTGATCAAAGATCATTTGATATCCCTTTAAAAAGGTTTGAACTTCTTCACTTAAATTTTGAGTGTTTAATGAACGCTCAAAATTATCAACAACAGGTAATAACTCCTCTATAAAAGATTGCAACATAAACTTCAATGAATTTTGATGTTCTTTTTCTAATCTTCTTTTCAAGTTTTCCATATCTGCAAAAACTTTATAATAATCAGTTTTCCATGTTGTTACTTCATCTTGCAGTTTTTCTATCTGCTTTTGTAATAATGCTTCTTGAGATTCTTCTACAACTTCATCACTTTCCTCAACTTCCACATTATCTTCTACTTTCTTTTCTTCTGCCACTTTCTTCACCTCTTATTCATCATCTTCTAACAAAGCCCTTTCTAAACTTCTTGAAATATACTCAACTAAAGATACAACTTTCTCATATGGCATTCTTGTAGGGCCAATAACAGAAATCGAACCTTTAGATTCTTTACCAGTTTTAAATGATGCTGATATAACAGAAACATCACTTAATTCTTCAATTGGTGAATCACTACCAATACGAACACTCACACCTTCTTCTAATGCAATAGGTTCTAAATTTCTCCATGATTGTGAATTTTCAAATGCTGATACTAACCTTCTTAATTTATTAACATCATTATACTCTGGCTGATACAACATATTTTCCTTGCCAGAAAAATATAGATCACTATTTGCGAATTTCATAAATGCTTCTAAAAAGGCATTAAATAAAACCTCATGTTCTTTGACACGTGCACTTAATATTGGTTTGACATCACGTTCTAAACGATAAGCAACTTGATTAATTGGTGTTCCATCCAATAACTCATTCATAACATTTACACAACTTGTTAAATCTTCCAGATAAGCATTATTCTTAACATTAAACATTCTATTTTCAACATGTCCCTTATCTGTCACAATAATTGCAGTCACACTATGTTCTGTTAAAGGAACTAATGTAATATTTTGCAATCTTTCATATCCTGAATCAGGTCCTAAAGCAACAGTTGTAAGATGAGTCAGCTCACTTAATATTTGGCAGCTTTCTTGAATGATTTCATTAAGTGAACGATGTCGTTCCCCTAATATTGTTGAAATACGATATTTCACATCATCATCAAGACTTGGCTGCATGAGAGTATTTACATAAAACCTGTATCCCTTTGTTGAAGGAACTCGACCAGATGAAGTATGTGTTTTCTCAAGATATCCATGCTCTTCTAAATATGACATTTCATTGCGAATTGTCGCACTTGAATAAGGAAGCTGATACTTTGTCATTAAAGTTTTTGAACCAACAGGTTCGGCTGTTTCTACAAACTCCTCAACAATGCATTTTAGTATAAGCAATTGTCTAGAACTTAGCATCTTCACTCCTCCTTTAGCACTCCTTTTAACCTTGTGCTAATTACATTATACTCATGTTTTTAGCACTGTCAAGTGCTTTGTGCTAAAATAATTATTTTATTTACACGATGTTTAGAATTTTTTTTCATAATTTATAACTTAGTTCCATGACATTTGCAAATATTTTCTCAATTACTTCTATAACTCTTCCCCTTTTATAACATTTATATAAAATAAAATAAAGAAAGAGGCACACATAAATTCATTCCTTTTCACAT
>CATOPA010000091.1 GCA_951801965.1 uncultured Erysipelotrichaceae bacterium
CATCAGTCACAGTTATCTTTATAACAGAGAAAGATGTCTTAAAGAAAGGATTACCTATCTATCATATCAATAGGTTTATAGAAGAAACAGGAGATAAGTTTAAAGATGGAACAGAGATAATATATGTGAATGCCAGTATACAGGAAGAAAGTCACTTAGGAAGATTGATGCATGACTTTATGTGTGACAAAGCAGAAGACATGTATTATGAAGTCTTAAGAAATAAAGTCAAATATTATAAAGAGAATCAGGAGGGAAGAAGAGAGATGTGTGAAATCATGGATAATATTAGAAATAAAGGAAAACTTGAGGAAAAAGTGTATACATTAGTTCAACAACTTAAACAGAAACTAGGCGAATTAACACCCGAGCTAGAGATCAAGATACAAACAAGTACATATGATCAGTTAGAACAACTAACAATACATATTTTTGATGTGGAAAATGAAGAAGATATTATGAAAGTATTATCCTGTTAATTGAAGTATAAAAGAGATGTAATCTCGTCATGAGAGTTACATCTCTTTTTTCCTATTTTAAATTAATATCTGATAAAAGATCTGCTAATCCTATATAAGAAGCAGGTGTCATATTGACCAAAGTATCTTTATCAGCTTGTGTAAGCATTTCTAAACTTTCAGCAAACTTCAAGATATCTTCTTTAGAAATATTTTTTCCTCTTGTTAATGCTTTTAATGTATCATAAGCATCTGGAACACCATACTTTCTTAACATCGTTTGAATAGGTTCAGCTAAAACTTCCCATTTTTCATTGAGATCAGCTGCTAATTTTTCTTTATTCACAACACATTTTGCTAAGCCATTCAAAGTTTCATTCATAGCTTGTAAAGAATATCCAACTGCTAATCCAAGATTTCTTTGTGAAGAAGAATCTGATAAATCCCTTTGCATGCGTGATTTAGGTAACTTATTAGATAAAGCCACACAAATATGATTTGACATATCAATATTTGCTTCACTATTTTCAAAGCGAATTGGATTGACCTTGTGTGGCATTGTACTGCTTCCTACTTCTCCTTGAACTGGAATCTGTTTAAAATATTCCATAGAAATATATAACCACATATCTACATCTAAATCCGCTAACACATTATTAAAATGACGAATACCATCCAAAATATGACATGTATAATCATGACTTTCAATTTGTGTTGTCAATGGATTAAATGCAAGACCTAGATAATCCTCTACAAACTTTTTAGCCATTTTTTGCCAATCAACATCAGGGAAAGCAGTTAAAATTGCACTATAATTTCCTGTCGCCCCATTAAATTTTGCTTTTATAGAAATATTTTCAATATTTTCAATACTTGACATAAAACGATATGCATAAACCTTAAACTCTTTACCAATTGTTGTGGGAGTTGCTGGTTGACCATGTGTATGAGCTAACATAGCATCATCTTTATGTTCTTTAGCCCATTGATCAATTGTATGAGCAACCTCTTTTGCTTTTAAAAGCCAGACATCTTTTAATCCATATTTTAACATACATGCATAAGATGTATTGTTAATATCCTCAGATGTACAGCCAATATGAACAAAGCTTACCAAGTAATCATAACCCATTTCTTTTAAAGTTCTACCAATAAAGTATTCTACAGCCTTAACATCATGACGTGTTGTTGCTTCAATATCTTTAATTGCTTGAAAAGATTCACTGTTAAAATCTTTTGAAATAGATTCAATACGTGACATTTCACTCTTATCAAACTTTGCCAAAATTTCGTTATCTATATTTTCAATCAAAAACTTTAACCATTGAATTTCTACAAAAACTCTATACTTTACCAAAGCATATTCACTAAAATATTCACCCAAAGCTTCTTTAATTCCTGAGTAACGTCCATCCAAAGGACAAAGTGTCATACTTTCAAAGATTTGTTTTTCCATTTATTTACCACCCTTAAAATAGTTTACACCAGCTTCAAATAATAACTGATCCATTTCACCATAAATATTTTTATTTCTATTTTCACCTTGACGTTCACTATGTGCCATCTTTCCAATAACACGTCCATCTAAAGAAACAATTCCTTCAATTGCCATCATAGATCCATTTGGATTATAAGGTGACTGCATTGTTGGTTGACCCTCTTCATCAACATATTGTGTAAAGACTTGTCCATTTTCAAACAGCTGTTCTATCACTTCTTTTGGAGCAACAAAGCGTCCTTCACCATGGCTAATAGGAACAACATGTTCATCACCTACATTGACATTTGCTAACCAAGGAGATTTTACAGAAGCAATTCTTGTATGAACCATTTGAGATAAGTGTCGTCCAATTGTATTAAATGTTAATGTTGGATCACTTTGATCCATATCTTTAATTTTTCCATATGGAAGTAATCCTAATTTGACAAGAGCTTGGAATCCATTACAAATACCAATCATCAAACCATCACGATTCTCTAATAAATCAGTAATTGCTGATTTTAATTTTGGATTTCTTAAAACTGTAGCAATAAACTTACCAGAGCCTTCTGGTTCATCTCCAGCACTAAATCCACCTGGCAGCATCACAATTTGACAATCCTTAATTGCTTTCTCTAATTCATTAATAGAATCTTTTAACATCTGTTCTGTTTTGTTTCTAATCAAGACAAGTTGAACAGTTGCTCCAGCACGTTCAAAAGCACGTGCAGAATCGTATTCACAATTTGTTCCTGGGAAAACAGGAATGACCACCTTAACCTCATCATAATGACGAGAGGCATGTAGTGTTCCTCTATCGTGACAATCTTTCACAATAATTTCATCTGTTGGTGCTTCTTCTTTTGTTGGATAAACATCATCTAATACAGATTCATAAATCTTGTAAGCATCTTCTATTGAAACACTTTCATCACAGTATGAAAGAGATTGTGTATCATTTGTATAACCAATAACTCTTGTATTATCTAAATCAAGAGCTTCATCAACTTCCACAATAATATTTCCATAGTTCTTTTCAACAAGAGATTCTAATGATAATTCCTTATTTAATTCAACTCCAATATTGTTACCAAAAGCCATCTTATAAACAGCCTCAATAACTCCACCATCTTTAATTGTATACGCACTATAGACCTTATGTTCTTTCATTAAAGACATAATTTTATCATATTGAGATTTTAAAACTTCAAAATCATAAACATGATACTCATCTTTTGGTAACATAAATTCAACCAAAGCATGATTTTCTGCTTTTAATTCAGGTGTGATGACATCTTTCACATCAGCACCAGTAATTGCAAAAGACACAAGTGTTGGAGGAACATCTAAATCCTCAAAAGATCCAGACATAGAATCCTTTCCACCAATAGAAGGCAATTTCAATTCTTCTTGAACTTTATATGCTCCAAGTAATGCAGCGAACGGTTTTCCCCATTTTTCAGGAATATCTAATAATTTTTCAAAGTATTCTTGGAATGAGAAACGAATAGTATGATAACTTCCACCCATTGCTACAATTTTTGCAACTGACTCAATAATCGCATACATAGCTCCATGATATGGAGACCATTTTGATATCACTGGGCTATATCCATAACTCATTAATGAGCAGGTTGTTGTTTCTTTTCCTAATACTGGAATCAAAGCAGCCATACCTTCTGTTTCAGTTCTCAATGTTTTTCCACCAAAAGGTGATAACACTGTTCCATTACCAATAGAAGAATCAAAACGTTCAACCAATCCTTTTTGTCCACACACAGATAAACGACTTAATACTTCTTGTGTTGTTTCTTGTAGTGATTTCTGTTTTTCTTCATCAAAAGGTGTTTGATCAAAATCAGGTAATTGTACCTTGACTTTTTGATAACGAGAAGCACCATTTTTATCTAAAAATGCTCTATCAATATCAACAATTGTTTGTCCTAAATAATCCATAGTCAAACGATTGTCATCTGTTACAACAGCAACTTTGACAACTTCTAAGTTTTCTGCTTCACAAGCTTTTTTAATAAATGCTTCATCTTTTTCATCAATGACAATAGCCATACGTTCTTGTGATTCAGAAATAGCAACTTCTGTTCCTGTCAAACCTTCATATTTCTTTAAAACCGCATCAAGATGAATATTTAATCCAGGTGCAAGTTCTCCAACTGCAACACAAACACCACCAGCACCAAAATCATTACAACGAATAATTTTTTCAGAAACTTCTTTGTTTCTAAATAATCTTTGAATTTTTCTTTCTTCTACTGGATTTCCTTTTTGAACTTCAGCTCCAGCAGTTGTTGTTGTTTTCAATTCATGTGATTTTGATGAACCTGTTGCCCCACCAATACCATCTCTTCCTGTTCTTCCACCAATCAATAAAACAATATGATCTTTTAAAGGTTCTAAACGTTTCACTTGTTCCTTTGGTGCAGCTGCCACAACAGCCCCAATTTCCATACGTTTAGCAACATATCCTTCATCATAAATTTCATGAACATAACCAGTTGTTAAACCTATCTGATTCCCATAACTTGAAAAACCATGAGCTGATTCTTGACAAATTTTCCTTTGAGGGAGTTTTCCTTTTAATGTATCATCTAGTGATTGACGAGGATCTCCAGCACCAGTAATTCTCATAGACTGATAAACATAAGCTCTTCCTGATAATGGATCTCGTATTGCTCCTCCTAAACAAGTCGCAGCACCACCAAATGGTTCAATTTCTGTAGGGTGATTATGAGTTTCATTTTTAAACATCAATAACCAATCCTCATCACCTTCATTAGTATGAATCTTTAATTCTACTGAACATGCATTGATTTCTTCAGAAACTTCTAAATCATCTAAATATCCAGTTTTTCTTAATTCCTTCATAGAAATTGTTGCTAAATCCATCAATGTTAATGGTCTTTTTGTTTCAATACCATAAACCAAATGACGAGATGATTTATATGCTTCTACATCTTTTTCTAAAATTTCTTTAAAGGCTCCACTTTCAATATCTAAATCAGTAATCACTGTCGCAAATGTTGTATGACGACAATGATCAGACCAATATGTATCTAAAACTTTTAATTCTGTTTCTGTAGGATTACGTTTTTCTTCATTTTTAAAGTAGTCTTGAGTGACTTTTAAGTCATCATCATTCATTGCCATACCATTGTCTATAATATATTGATGTAATTGTTCATCAGTGAAATCAATAAATCCTTCAATAATAGGGACAAGATTAATATGAACTTCATCATCACTTAAATCATCCACTTTTTCTAAAGAAGCTAATCTTTGATCTACAGGATTAATTAAATAATTTTGAATTTTCTTCATCTGTTCATCATTGAATTGTCCTTTTAAAACAATCAGCTTTGCACATTTAACTTTTACATTTTTTTCACCTGTTAATAATTGAAAACATTGCTCACAAGCATCTGCTCTTTGATCATATTGACCAGGTAAATATTCAATAGCAAAATAACTTTCATTCTCTTTTTGAGGATAATCTTCATAATAAACATCATCTACCATTGGTTCACTTAAAATGGTAGGAATCCCTTGTTTAAAAACATCTTCACTTACACCTTGCACATCATAACGATGGACAACACTTAATCCTTCTAAACCATCAATTTTTAATTGATTTTTTAAATTTCCTAATATTTCATCTGCTTCAACAGCAAATTCTTTTCTTTTTTCTACATATAAACGATAGACTTGTTTCATCTTTTCTCCTTTTATCTTAAACCAATGTCTTGGCGATAATATTTTCCTTCAAAATCAATGACTTTTGCAGCCTTATATACTTTTTCTCTTGTTTCTTGTAAAGAAGATCCTAAAGCACAAATATTCAAAACACGACCACCACTTGTCACAAGATTATCATCTTTCATAGCTGTTCCAGCATGGAAAATAACAACATCATCATCGACCTTTTCAAGACCAGTGATCACTTTTCCTTTGGCATAGCTTTGAGGATATCCTCCACTTGCAAGAACTAAACAAGCAACATGTTCATCTTTCCATTTCACTTCTACTTGATCTAATGAACGTGTAGAAACGGCATACATAATATCAAATAAATCACTATCTAATCTTAATAAGATAGATTGTGTTTCTGGATCTCCAAAACGAACATTAAATTCAAGAACTTTTGCTTGATTGTTTTCAATCATCAATCCAATGAAAACAACTCCTCTATAATCCATATGATCTTTCTTCAATCCTTCCATAAATGGATTCAAAATATCTTTTTGAAAAATCTCTTCCATATTTTCAGGTAAAAATGGATTAGGAGAAACAGTTCCCATACCACCTGTATTTGGTCCTTTATTTCCATCATAAACTTGTTTATGATCCTTTGCACTCACCATAGGTACAATTGTCTTACCATCAGTAAAGCAAAGTAAAGAACATTCAAAACCAGTTAAGAATTCTTCTAAAACAACCTTGCTTCCAGCACCATCTAAAATACCATCAACAAGCATTTCCTTTAATGTTTCCTTAGCCATTTTTTCATCTTCACAAATGACAACGCCTTTCCCTGCCGCAAGTCCATCAGCCTTTACAACCACAGGATAGCTAAATTCTTTTAAAGCAATCATTGCCTCATCATAAGTATTGACTTCTTTATAAGCAGCTGTAGGAATATGATGTCTTGCCATAAAATCCTTAGAAAAAGCCTTACTTCCTTCTAAAGTCGCAGCAAATTTACGAGGACCAAACACCTTATGTCCATGATCTTCTAATAAATCAGCAAGTCCTTTGCACAAAGGAACTTCTGGACCAATGACAGTAAAATCAATGTCATGTTCTTCTACAAACTTTAAAATTCCTTCTAAATCTTCAACACTTCCATTATGACAAGTTCCTAGAGCTGCTATTCCTGGATTTCCAGGAATAGCATGGATTTCATCAACTTTCTTACTTTTCTTTAAAGCATAAGCAATCGCATGTTCACGACCACCACTACCAATCACTAATACTTTCATGATTTCCTCCTTAATGTCTAAAGTGTCTATATCCACTAAATACCATTGGAACATTATGCTCATTACATAAGTCTATTGAATCTTGATCACGAATACTTCCACCTGGTTGAATAATGGCTTCAATACCAGCATCAATCGCAACTTGAGCACAATCATTAAATGGGAAGAAAGCATCACTTGCTAAAACAGCTCCTTTAAAGTCTTTATCAGGATTGTTATGAATAGCATTTTCTAACGCCCAAACACGTGAAGTCTGACCTCCTCCAATAGCCAATGTTACACCATTTTTTACAATACAAATCGCATTTGATTTCACAAATTTAACAACTTTCATACCAAATTCCATATCTGATAATTGTTCTTGTGTAGGTTTTGCATTTGTGACAACTTTCATTTCATCAATCATCTTTGTATTTAATTGTTGAACAAGAACTTTTCCTTCAAGATATTTAATATCATATTTTGCTTCATAAGCATCTAAATTTTTTAATTTTAAAATACGTAAGTTTTTCTTTTTCTTTAAAATTTCTAAAGCTTCATCATCATAATCAGGAGCAGCGACAATTTCTAAGAAAATCTTATTCATTTCAGTTGCTGTTTCTTTATCTACTTTATAATTCACTGCAACAATACCACCAAAAATAGATTGTGGATCAGCTTCATAAGCTTTCATATATGATTCATATCCACTTTGACCAATAGCCACACCACAAGGTGTAGAATGCTTAATAGCAGCAGTCACGATTTGATCTTTAAACTCTCTTACCACAGCAACGGCACCATATAAGTCATTGACATTATTAAATGAAATTTCTTTTCCATGTAATTGCTCATAATCTAATAAAGACTTCTGAACAAAAGAATCTTCATATTTATTTGCAGCTTGTTGTGAGTTTTCACCATAACGTAAATGTTCAACTTTTTTCAAAGATATATTTAAAGTATCTGGGAATTCATCACCAACAACACCTGCAAAATAACGAGAAATCATTGCATCATATGCTCCAGTTGTACTAAATGCTTTATAAGCTAAATTCAATCTAAAATCATAATCATCTTGATTATCTTCAATAGCCTTTAATACTTGATTATAATCTTTAGGATCAGTGACAATTAAGACATCTTTGAAGTTTTTTGCTGCACTTCTAATCATTGATGGTCCACCAATATCAATATTTTCAATCATATCTGCCATTGGCTTTCCATCTCTTAAAGCTTTTTCAAATTCATATAAATTCACACAAACCAAATCAATAGGTTGAATACCATGTTCTTGAATTGTTTTCACATGTTCTTCTAAATCTCTTCTAAACAAAAGACCTCCATGAACCATTGGGTGTAATGTTTTGACTCTTCCATCTAACATTTCTGGAAAACCAGTCACATCATCAATAGCAATTGCTTGAACACCTTCATCTTTTAACTTATTTAATGTTCCCCCTGTTGAAACAATTTCAAAACCCAATTTCTCTAAACCTTTACAAAACTCAACAACACCATCT
>CATOPA010000092.1 GCA_951801965.1 uncultured Erysipelotrichaceae bacterium
ATTCAAGACAAGTGAATTTTGTTTTGAGAAGTTCAGATAAACAGGATTTGATATGTAGTCCAGGTTACAGTGACCCAAGATTTCTTAACATCAAGATTGATATTAACTTATATGGAGATGTAGAAATTGCTAAAAAAGACAATAAAGGAAACTATGTTCCAAACACAAAGTTTAAAGTCAGTTATAACAAAGATATGTCTAAACCCATCGGAACCTATACAACAGGTTCAAACGGAAAGGTAACTGTTTCAAAATTAAAACCTGGTATTGTCTATATACAGGAAATAGAAGTGCCAGAACATCTTATTCTTGATAAAACAATTCATTCTGTAACTGTCAAATCTGATCAAACAGTCACTTATATAGCAACCAATGATTGGAAACAAGCCTATATTCAAGTGACTAAGAAAGATTTGAAAACCAAACAGGTTGTCAAGAAGGCAGGAACAGTGTTTGAAGTATTATCTGGAGATAAAGTTGTGGAAACAATTACAACAGGAACTAATGGTGTAGCTAAAACTGGATTATTAGATTATGGAACATATATTATTAGAGAGAAAAAAGAACCAGCGAACTATACAATAGCAACGTTGACAGAAAAACAATCTATAAAAGAAAATAATTTCGTTTATAGTATTGAAATTTTTAATGAACCTGTATTAGGAGAAATCAATCTATCAAAAGTGGATAAAGAAACAGGTAAAACAGCACAGGGAGATGCCACTTTAATAGGTGCTCAATACGTATTAAAGGCAAAGAATAATGTTTTAAATCCAGCCGATGACTCTGTTTTGTATAAAGCAGGAGAGGTTATCTCTACAAAGGCAGTAGGTAGTGGAACTTATGGAGATGAAGGTCAAAAAACAGTAGATAAGAATTATAACATTATATGGTCAAATTTACCTTTAGGGGATTATGTTGTTGAAGAAGTAAAATCACCAAAAGGTTATTTACTTGATCCAGAAGCACATTTAATTACTTTAAAGAAGACTTCAAGTACAAAAGAATTAGAAATTAAATCAATCGTTTCTAACGAACAGGTTATCAAAGGAAAACTATCGATTGCTAAAGGAAGTACAGATGGAAGCAGTGGTGTTGTTGAAGGACTTAAGGGCATTGAATTTACTATGAAATTAAAGAGTGAGGTCAATGAAAAAGGTTGGAATTCAGCAAAAACATACAGCATTATCACAACAGATGATACAGGAAGAGGAACTTCTATTGACGTTCCATATGGGACTTATATCGTAAGGGAAACAAAGACAATATCAGACTATATTAAGAGTGGAGATTTCTTTGTGACAATTGATAAAGATAAAGAAGTTGAGTATAGAATGATTAATAATGGTCCATTTAAAACATGGTTACAACTTGTTAAAACTGATAAACAAGGTCATAAAGTTAAACTCAGTCATGCAACATTTAAGATTAAAGATTCAGCAGGGAACTATTTAAAACAAAAAGTAGGATTGTTTTATAAAGATGAATGGTCTACAGATAAAGATGGTATGGTTGTTTTAGAAGATATGGTCAAAGCAGGAATTTATTATCTTGAGGAAATAAAAAGTCCTGATGGTTTCTTGTTAAGTAACAATATTCGATTTACAATCGATTCAGAAGGCAAGACAATTACATTTGATGATGAAGGTGATCCTGTATTTAAAATGATAATTCAAAATGATAAGCCCACAGGAACAATTGTGCTAAATAAGTCATTTGAGTATAGTGATGATTCACTTTCTACTAAGAAAGAAAATCTTCAAGCAAAATTTCAATTAATTGCTAATTCTGAAATTGTTGATCCAGCAGATGGAACAGTCATTTATCATAAAGGAGATATTGTTAAAACAGATAATTCTCAAGAAGGTATCTATACAACTTCAGAAGATGGAAAACTTGAAATATCAGCTTTACCATTAGGAACAAAAGGAGCAAGCTATATCCTCAAAGAAGTGGAAACAGAGAAAGGATATGTGTTAAATAATACTCTTCTCATTTATAATTTTACAATTAAAGATAATACAACAAAAGTCTATAAAGAGGTCAAAGAAATGGAAAATAAATTGACAACTGCATATTTTAAAAAGACTGATGTTGCAGGAAAAGAAGTTGAGGGTGCAAAACTTGTATTAAACGATAAAGACGGAAATATCATAGATGAATGGATTTCAACAAAGGAAGAACATATCATTAAAGGATTAATCATTGGAGATACTTATACATTACATGAAGAAGTATCTGCTGAAGGCTATGTCAAGGCAACAGATATAACATTTACTTTTAAAGAAGATAATCAAAAAACAACAATGATTGATAAAATTGTTTCTATTTCAAAAACAGATGTGACTGGAACAAAGGAACTTGTTGGGGCAAAACTTACAGTTACTGATAAAAATAACCAAATCATAGATGAGTGGATTTCATCAAATCAAGAACACAGAGTAAAAGGATTAGTAGAAGGAGAATCTTATACATTAACTGAAACAACTGCTCCAAATGGTTTCGTTAAGGCAGAATCTGTTACATTTAAGGTATCAAGTCAAAAAGTTAATGAACATATTATTATGAAAGATAAGACAGTTTCATATACGAAAACAGATATTACAGGTAAGAAAGAACTTGAAGGTGCTCAAATTAAAGTGACAGATGAAGATGGAAACATTGTAGATGAATGGACTTCTACAAAAGAACCTCATTATATCAATAATTTAGAAGAAGGGAAGGCTTATGTACTAACAGAGGTCATTGCACCAGAAGGATATATTAAAGCAGAATCTATTGTATTTGAAGTGAGTACAGATAAAGAAAATCAAACAATTGTTATGAGAGATAAACAAGTTTCTTTTAAGAAAATTGATCAAAATGGTCACCCTGTTATTGGAGCGAAGCTTCAAATTGTAGAGAAAGAAAGTCAAAAAATTATTGAAACCTTTGTAACAGATCAAAATGATTATTATTCAAAGAATGTAGAGATGGGCAAAACATATGTTCTACAAGAAATTGAAACTCCAGAAAATTATATCAAAGCTGATGATATAGAATTTACTATTTCTAAAGAAAATGAAAATCAAGTCATTTCTATGACAGACATCAAGTTAGATAAAGTTGTTATTTCTAAACAGAATGCGACAACAAAGGAAGAATTAGAAGGAGCTCATTTAAAAATCACTGATGAAGATGGTAATATTGTTGAAGAATGGATTTCTACAAAGGAATCTCATGAAGTGATGTTGGAAGTTGGTAAGACATATACACTGACTGAAACAATAGCACCTCAAGGATATAATGTTGCAGAATCTATTACATTTACTGTTGATGATAATGGAGATGTTATTCAAAAGATAGTCATGTTAGATCGATCTATTCCTACAGTTGTTAAAACAGGAGATAGCAATCAATTCATACCATATGTTTGTATAGGGTTATGTACAGTAACAGTTATCTTTACTTTCAGAAAAAGAGGTAGATCTGATGAACAATAAAGAAATTTTAAAAATGATTCTTATGATTGGTTTTATGTTTTTAATCTTATATTTATTGTACAAAGGTGGATATTTGTTTCTTCCAAACTTCATGCCTAAGGTGATATAAATGAGAAAAGAAAAATTTGAACTTTATGAATTCAAAGGTAGAAGGGTCTTATTTACATCAGCACGTGATAGACACCTTAAAGAACCTGTTCCAGAAGGATTCTTTAAGTACGAAATAAGACATTCTGATGAAGGGTTTGAGCCTTGTGTTTTAGCTAAACATATATTAGTTAATCATTATGGAACAATATTTTCTAATGAACCCATTGATTTAGGAGAAGAGGGTTATATCAATTTTAGAGAAGATATAGATTTTATTGATTTAAATCAAATGATGACATTTGATGAGTATTTAAACATATTCAATGACTTAAGCAGTCAACAATGTGGTTTAGAGGATATAAGAGAATATCATAGAAAGGTTTATGGTATTGAAAATACAGCAAGTGCTAAGGTTAATAGTCTTCTTATCAGTGATCCATGGTATGACCAAAACGTGTCATGCAGATATGAAAAAAATTATCTAAATATGAATGTGTTGACTATGGGATTAGTAGAAAGAGATTATATTCATTTAAAAGATAATTATCAATTTCATGATTCATTGTTGATCATCATTTTAGAAAATAAGAATAGCTTAATGAAGGAACTATCAGAAAAAACATATCAGATAGGTGTTGATACAGCTGAGTATAGATTTGAATGCAATGGAAGAGGCATAGATGTTAAAACAATGGCTGATGGGTATTTTGGAACAGTTATAGAACACTATTATGGAGATACAGCTGTATTAGGATTAATAGAAATAGAACTAAGTGTTCCTGATGAAATAGAAATATCACAGAAAGAATTTATTGATTTTATTCTATCTACTATGGGAATTGATCATTATGAAATGAAAGTTATAGAAGATACTTATTTTAAGCAGAAGCAGGAAGAAAATATGAAAATGACAATGTAAAGGAGATGATAATGATTGGCATTATTAAAAAGCCTTATTTCATGGGTTGGTGGAAAAAAGGCATTAAGAGAACTCATCTATCAGAGATTTCCTAAGAACTATGGAAGATACATAGAAGTCTTTGGTGGAGGTGGATGGGTATTGTTTGGAAAAAAGCCAGATAAGTTTGAAGTTTATAATGATTTTAATAATAACCTCACAAATATGTTTGCAGTTGTTAGAGACCAACCATTAGCGTTTATACAGGAATTAGGATATCTTCCAGAAAATGGACGATTTATCTTTAATCTTTATAAAGAAATCATTTCTAAACAGAGAGTAGAGGATAAATTCATAGAGGAAGAAATGCAAAAAGTCAAAGTTTATTTTACAGAATTACAGGAAAAGGAAATCGTTCAAATCATGCAGAAAGAACGTATAGAGAAACAGGATGTTAAACTTGCAGTTGCATTTTTTAAATTGATTAGGTATTCTTATGGATCTGGGTGCAAGACTTTTGGATGTCGACCATATGATGTGAGAAAAGCATTTACACTTATATGGAACATTAGTGATAGATTAGCAAATACAATTATAGAAAATAAAGATTTTGAAGCATTGATTATCCAATATGATAGACCAGATGCTTTTTTTTATTGCGATCCACCATATTATGAAACTGAAGGACATTATGCAGTTGTTTTTACAAAAGAAGATCATATTCGATTAAGAAACACACTCAAAAAAATAAGAGGTAAGTTTTTGCTATCCTATAATGATTGCGAATTTATTAGAGAATTATATAAAGATTATTATATTGAATCAGTAACCAGACTTAATAATATGGCTCTTCGCTATAACAATGAAGCAGAGTTTCCAGAGATATTGGTTTCCAATTATAATCCTATGGAAGGTGTTTCGTTGTCGAAACAACTTGGATTGTTCGATGTTTTAAATGATGAAAGTGAATGATTATATAAAGAAAATAGTTCATAAGTTCAAAGTGTTTGTTAGAGCAATTCAATAGCCAATATGGAAATTGTAAATATTTGCTTTATTAAAATAAAATTATTTTGAAAAGGAAGGAGAAAGATATAAATGAAAATCATATCAACAGTAAAGGTATTAGAAAATGGTTGTGTTCAGCTTCCTAGGGAAATGTTGAAGCATTTGTTATTAAAAACAGGAGATTCTATAAAGATTGAATGGGAAAGACAGCCAATAAGAGAAAAATGCTTTAGAGTGAAAGAGGATAATGAGGAAGAATTATTTGATGAGGGATTTTATTGTATACCAGAACGTTTCTTTGAAAATTGTCATATTCCTCTTGAAAGTGTTCAGATTTTAGAGAGTGATGGGACAATGACACTTACAACAAGTGATCATTTGGTATCTTCTTTAGGGTCAGAAGTTTTGTCATGTCTCATGCTTCAAAAGGTTGATTTTGAGAAGTTAGCAGATGATCTTGCAGACTGTATCAATGATATATATGAAGATGAGTGTTTACAAAATACTTGATTCACAGGGAAGAATAGTTCTTCCAGCTGAATTAAGAAATCAGGTAGATATTCAAAAGGGAGATATTTTAGAACTTCGAGTCCTTAAAAACTCTATCATCATAGAGAAACTAGATGTCGTTAAACTCAACGATGAATCACTCAAAAATAAGCAAAATATGATATTGTCGACTGCCAAGAAATTAGATCGTGGCAGTCTTTTATTTTTGGCAAAACGACTTGTGGAATTAGCAGAGAAGGAGGAAATGAGTGATTAAATTATTAGAGAATAAAAAAGTAAGAATATTATTATGGATATTGTTAGTTATGTTGATTGTAGGTATTGTGATACAACCAACTTATGCTGCTGGAAGTGTATCAGGAGTTATTCAAAGTGCATGGAAGAGTGCTGAAACCCAAATCAAAAATGTAGTCAATAATGTTGTCTTTCCTGTTATTGATCTTATTCTTGCGGTTTTCTTTTTTGTAAAGTTAGGTATGGCATATTTCGATTACAGGAAACAGGGGCAGTTTGAATGGACAGCCCCAGCTATACTGTTTGGATGTTTGTGTTTTACTTTAACTGCTCCTAATTATATTTGGAACATCCTATAAAAAGGTAAGAGAAAATGTTTTTATGGGATTTTGTCGCAGATGCAGTCATGGGGCAGATTGTTGATTGGATCTATGAAAAAATATTAGAATTTTTAAGTGAATTTTTTTCAATGATGGGGAATATGGGGGCAGAACTATTTAGCTATGATTTTATAAAAGCCATTGTTGAAATTTTTAGATTATTTGGTTGGGCTTTATTTGCGACTGGACTGGTTGTAGCAGTATTTGAAATAGCAATAGAATATCAAAGTGGTAGGGGAAGTGTAAAAGGTGCTTCCCTCAATGCTATTAAAGGATTTATGGCTGTTTCTCTTTTTACAGTATTGCCTATAGAACTTTATAAATTTTGTATTTCTTTACAACTGACTCTTACAAAGGATATGGCTTCGTTAATTGGTGGTAAGTCAATTGGTGTTTCAGCAGGACAATCATTAACAGCTATAAGTAGTTTAAAGGTAGGAACTACATTGCTTATATTTCTTCTTATTATGATGGGATATTCAATTATCAAGGTCTTTTTTGCAAATCTTAAAAGAGGTGGAATCCTCTTGATTACTGTTGCAGTAGGATCACTTTATATGTTTTCTATAGTGAGAGGATATACAGATGGATTTATTCAGTGGTGCAAACAGGTTGTAGGAATCTGCTTAACAGCATTTCTGCAATCTGTCATCCTTATCGCAGGGCTTGGTGTCATGAGAGAAAATGTTCTGCTGGGAATTGGGATTATTTTAGCAGCGAGCGAGATACCGAGAATTACTGGACAATTCGGACTGGATACGAGTACGAAAGCCAATCTGATGTCAACAATCTATGCTGCTCAATCCGCAATCACAATTACCAGAACAATAGCAGGAGCTGTGAAATAATGGAATGGAATCAAAGATATATGGCAGTCATACAGCCAGAAGGAATAGGAATCATTATAAGTGAAGATGAATTTTCTACATTCATAGCACATTTTGGACAATTTGGAAATATAGAAATCTATGACAGTTTGACTCATGAGATAATTATTAGAACGAAGGGTGTTCATATTCAATGCTTTTATCCAGATATATATGATAGATCATTAGCAGAAATAAAGGCTAAGAAATATCATTCTTGTTTTGAAAATTATAAGTATCAATTAAAAAGAAAGTATCCAAAAGGAAGGCTAAAATCACTTTATAAATCATTAAAAGTGTATTTTGTACAAGAATAGTGTATTTTGTGCATGAGTATATGATTTTGAATCAATTTTAAATATTCAGTAGCTATTGCAGGAAAGTTTTGATATTGTGTGTCATGAAAAAGGAGCGGATGCACAATGAATGAAAGAAGAATGGTTTTTCCTGTTTATATCATATTTTGGAGAAGAGGGTGATAGCATAAGGTACAGGTATGTCATCAATTGCCTTGATTCAGAATTAGCTGGTATCGTTGAATTTGATAAGTCACTTAAAGAAATTGATTATACTGATGCCAATAAGTTTCTAGAGCAAAAAGAAGAAAAGAAAATAAGATAAATCAGAGCTATGGATAAAGAAGTTACTCCAAATAATGATCTATATGCAATGCTTACAGTTTATTATGTTCTTCATTATTATCATATGTTAGATCATTTTCCCTACGAAACAGGATATATCAATCCATTAAGACCAGATGAATATTTTAGACATAAAGATCTTATTGAGTAATCAATGGATAGATTCAGAAAAAACAGAGAGATTGAAGGAAAATGGAAGATAAAGTAAAAGTAGGCAATAAATGTAAATTTAGGACTTGTTTATAATGTTAAAGGCTATCTCAATTTTGAAGTTGATAATGTTATATTGGTGGAATATAATGAGAATTCTAAATTA
>CATOPA010000093.1 GCA_951801965.1 uncultured Erysipelotrichaceae bacterium
TCTTCATCCTATTATATCATCTTTTTAATAAAACAAAAAAAGAGAACTACTCTCTTTTTATATTTTTTCATTATTGAAGTTTTCCTAAACCTATCACTATGGCTCCACCAAATGCAAAGGCTGTGAATGATGTTATAATCATAAAAGCATCATATGACACATTCAATGGTATGAGTACTAAAGAAGATGCAATAATCAATCCTAATATAAAACTAAGAAAAGCAGCTTTCCATCTTTTCAAAAAGAAAGAACACACTTTTGCACTCAGTACAATACCTAAAGCAATACCAACTCCCATAAATCCAAGTGGAATAAGAATATTTAAATGAAATGACATAACATGCGCTAAATATGATTTAAATAAATAATATTCACCTAAAATAAGTAAGACCATTGATCCACTCACCCCAGGCATCAGCATTGTTGCTCCAGCAATCATTCCAATAAAAACCATCTTTACACAAAGTAGTAATGTCACTGTTGGAAAAGCAGGATTGACATTAGCAGCATTATCTCCAGGATTTAAAAATTCTAATGCAAAAATAATACATAAACCAACCAAAAGAGGAATGAACTTTATTTTCTCTCCTTTCATTTCTCCTTTAAGAAACAATGGAATACTTAATGCTATTAATCCAATAAACCAATATATTGTTTGAGTTGGATAATGATTAAATAGAAACTCTAAAACCTTTGCGAATCCAACAAGTCCAATACCAGCTCCAACAAGAACTTGCATCAAGAAAAAAATATCATCTTTTCTATGATCATTTTCTCTTTTAAATACACCTGAAATAGCATCCATAATATGATTAAATATACCAAGAATAACCATCATTGTTCCTCCACTTACACCTGGAATCACATTCGCTATTCCTACAGCAATACCACCAATCAAATTTTTTAACATTCATTTCAACTCCTTGTCATAGTGGTATTATACATAAATCCAAAAAAATAACAAGTTTTATCTACACTTCACTCTTACCTACTTTTGTCGAATAAATAAGAAGCATCCACTCCTATAATATCATGAACATATTTTAAAAACTCATCCAAAGCTTTATGTTTCAAACGATAATAACTTGCTCTTGAAAAATAACATATCCACCACTGGGAATCATAAAAATTGAGATATTCATTTTCAACAAAGAAAAATGTATCTTTAGAAAGATGGGAATGAATATCATTAATGATAGAAATATATTGTTCCAATTCTTGTTTTTTTTGAATCAGGGCTAAAAAAGAAGCATCTGGTTTAGAAGGTGCCTCCTTAATTCTAAACAAATCCACTTGCGGAAATAAATTATAATGTTGATTGACATATAATAAATTTAATTGTGCATCACGATACTTTTGGTAAATTCTTTTTGCTATTCTATCCTTTTGTTTTAGTGTTAAATTTTCTTCCATAAAAAAGACCTCCTAATACTATATACATAAATAAGAGGTCAAATTCTTTTTTAAATTGTAAAATTTTCAATAATTTGTTCGATTTCATCAATAGACAATCCAATATTTATCAAATATTCTTTACTACTTCCATAATGTTCTCTTAAATAATCTAAAAATTCCATCATATATCGTGGTGATGATTTTAAATATTGTTTTGCTTCTTCGTTATTCATCATTTGTACTAAGCTTTCATTAATTTCTTTATTGTTTTCATAGGATTCACTATAATCTTTGACAATATCATATTCATGACACCCTATCAGATCCAATAACAAAGCAGAAACCATTCCTGTACGATCTTTTCCAGCTGAACAGTGAAATAAAACTGCATCATAAGGATACTTTAAAAAAATATCAAAAATATCTTTAAACTTCTTTTTATTGGCTTCTAAAGAATAAATATAAACGCCTCCAAGATCTTTATATTCTTTAACTTCTTTTGGAACAACACTTGCTTTTGATGAATCAAAAAGATTCACTTCATAATAATCAATATCTTTATCATTTGCAAAAGGATTTAATTGATGCTCTTTTTCAAAATCACTTCGCAAATCAATAACTGCTTTCACACCATAATCCTTTAAATCATCAAGATCTTTTTGTGTTGCTTGTGCTGGTGAAGAAGCACGAATATATTTATGAGAACGACTATATGTCCCATTTTGTGTTTCATAACCACCTAAATCTCTTGTATTTACCATTTTTTCTAATGATAACAAACGTTCTTCTCTTGTCATATATAACATAAACATCACTCCTCAAATGGGCGTACTCTTAAAGTGACGCCAAGACGATCGCAAATTTCTTGACAGCGTTTGATTTTTTCTTCACCAATAATATCTACAACACTCATAACAACATGAGGTACATAATCTTTACATTTTAAAGCAAAATCCAACATAGCTTGATAAGACTCAATGCCAAAACGACTTCTTGTCAAATCATAATATTCTTGAGCATCTGGAGCATTCAAGCTAATTGATACTGTATCAATTCTTCCTCTTAACAATGGTGTGATATCTTCATTATGAATGAGATTTCCTAAGCCATTTGTATTGATACGAATAGGAATATCTTGACGATACAATTTCAAAACACCTGCAATTTGGACGATATCTTCAACTCTTTCCATAGGTTCACCAAAACCACAGAAAACAACTTCAGAAAAATCATCGAGATCATATTTTTGAAATTCTTGAATCACTTCTTCAACTGTTGGTTCTTTTTTCAACCACAATGTATTAGATTCAGTCATTTCTTTTGTTTGTCTTAAACAAAATGTACACGAACAAGGACAACGATTTGTTAAATTCACATAAACATGTACATCCTTTAAACTTTTTAATTCTTTAATATCGATATAACCATTACCACATAATGTATATAAAATCATTTCAATCCCTCCCCTAATTCATATAAATATTCTTCAAAGCACAAACCAAAATAATGTGGAACATATGTTTTTTCACAATAAGTAATGCACTTTGATGCAAACTGTGTTGCCTTTTTCACGCTCTCATAAAAATCAAATCCATTCAAATAACTTCCTGCAATCACACTTGCAATCACATCACCAGTCCCACAACGATCTTTCCCAATCCTATCTACCATAACAATTTGATAATCTTCATCTTTATTATAAATAAAATTCAATATTTGTTTCTCATTAAATGGAATACCAGTTACCACAATATGCTTTGGTCCTTTCATCGAAAGTTCTTCACACATTTCTTTTAACTCTTCAAATGAAGGTAATTTTGTTGGGTATGGTTTATCTACCAAAGTCACCAACTCAGTTAAATTAGGTGTCATAATATCAGCATATTGCACAAGTTCCTTCATTTTCAAACACATTTCTGGTGTATATGTCGCATACAGCTTTCCATGATCTCCCATAACAGGGTCTATCAAAACAAAGGTATTCTTTTGTTTAAATCTCTCAATAAAATCAATGACTATATCCACTTGTTCTTTTGAACCTAAAAATCCAGTTGCTATCGCATCAAATTCTAAATCTAAATCTTTATATGTTTGAATATAATCTTTCATTCTTGATGTATAATCATCAAAATAATAAATCGGAAACTGAGTATGAGTAGAAAGAATAGCTGTTGGTATGGATACAGCTTGTATTTTCATGGCAGAAACAATAGGTGCCATGACAGCAATTGAACATCTTCCAAAACCAGTTATATCATTAATCAATGCAATTCGTTTTTGTCTTTGCATATCATCACCTTCTTTTTTCAACATTCTAGCATAAAATCTCACAAATGAAAACCAATATATGCTATGATATATATTGAGGTGATGCACATATGATACAAAAAGAAGACTTGGCTTATTTAGAGAAAGCATTATTATCTCAAGATATTGACAATGATCTTAATCAAAATAAGTACTATCATGATGATTGTCTTTTTGATCATCATATTTTAAATAAAGAATTTAAAAATTGTTATTTTGAGGATTGCCAATTTCAGGATATTTCTTTTGAAAACTGCTTTTTTATTCATGTCACATTTAAAAACTGTGATCTCTCAAATATCAAAATCAACGCATCTTTATTAAGAAACACTCAATTTTCCCATTGTAAATTACTTGGAACAGATTTTTCTGAATCTGTGTTTGATACTATCAAGATCAATGATTCAATATGTCGCTTTGCTAATTTTTCTTTTATGAAAAACAAAATTGTTTCTTTTCAAGATTGTGATTTAAGCAATGCTAGTATTATAGAAACAAAACTCAACAAAACACATTTTTCTCAATGTTGTCTTTCACAATGTGAAATCTTACATTCTTCATTATATCATATTGACTTATCTTCTTGTGACATTCAAAATATAATGACTTCTCCCCAAGATATTTCAGGAGCAATCATTGATGAATATCAAGCGGCTTCACTTATTCATCTTCTTAACGTGAAAATAAAAGATATATAAAAGCTCTTATAGCAACCACTTATCTGGTGGTTTTTTATTTTACACTTCTCTATACTAACAACTATCATATAACAAAAAAACGGAATTTCTTCCGTTATTAATAAGCTCTTGCAAAATAAACAATATGCTTAGCTTCTTTTCCACAAACTGGACATACTCCTGTGGCTTTTATATGTGTATCAATACAACGTGAAGTCGCAGCTGTTTTATCTTTAATTGCCACTTCACACGCTTCATCTCCACACCAAGGCATCTTGATATATCCACCTTTTGTGTCTAAAATTGTTTGAAGTTCTTCTAAGGTAGTAGCATCAGTTGTGTGTTCATTTTTAAATGCTAAAGCTTTTTGGTACATTTCTTCATGAATATCATCTAGTAATTGATGAATTACAGATGAAAGCTGTTCATCTAAAGTTGCAGTTAATTTTTCACCATTCACACGTTTAGCAATCATGCACTGCTGATTTTGTAAATCTCTTGGACCAATTTCTATTCTTAAAGGAATTCCTCTCATTTCTGCTTCAGCAAATTTCCATCCTGGCGATTTATCACTTACATCAACTTTTACTCTTAATCCACTTTTTGTAAGCTGTTCTTGAATTTCGTATGCCTTATCCAAAACGCCTTCTTTTTGTTGTTGAATTGGAATAATCATTACTTGTGTTGGAGCAACTCTTGGTGGTAAAACCAACCCATTATCATCACCATGAACCATAATAATCGCTCCCAATAATCTTGTAGAAGCACCCCATGATGTTTGATAAACATACTTTAACTGATTATCTTTATCCAAAAACTTCATATCAAAAGCTTTTGCAAATCCATCACCAAAATAATGTGATGTTCCAGATTGTAATGCTTTTCCATCATGCATCAATGCTTCAATTGTATATGTTTCTTCTGCTCCTGCAAACTTTTCTTTTTCTGTCTTCTTTCCAGTTAACATAGGAATTGCCAAAAGTTCTCTAGCAGTTTCTTCATAAATACCAAGCATTCTTTGTGTTTCTTCCCTTGCTTCTTGTTCAGTCGCATGAATTGTATGACCTTCTTGCCATAAAAACTCTGCTCCTCTTAAAAATGGTCTTGTTGTTTTTTCCCAACGCACAACACTACACCATTGATTATATAATTTAGGTAAATCTCTATAAGAATTAATAATCTTTGCATAATGTTCACAAAAGAGTGTCTCAGAAGTTGGTCTAATAAGTAAATTTTCTTCTAACTGATCAAGACCACCTCTTGTGACCACAGCACATTCAGGAGCAAATCCTTCCACATGATCTGCTTCTTTTTTTAATAATGATTCAGGGATCAACATCGGCATATAAACATTCTCATGTCCTGTTTCTTTAAATCTTCTATCCATATATGCTTGAATCATTTCCCATAAAGCATATCCATAAGGACGATAGATAATAAATCCTTTTACGCTAGAATAATCCATAAGTTCTGCCTTACGACATACATCTGTATACCATTTTGCAAAATCCACATCTCTTGATGTAATAGCTTCGTTTTTCACTTTGTTATTAGCCATATTTATACCCCTTTTCTCAATATTTCTTTACATATTATACAAGATTTCTTATAAAATGCAATCTCTATTCTTTGACAATAGATAAATAACTTCCATTCACACCTTTTGAAACAACAATCTGTGTTGCGATTCTTTCTTTCAATTCATCAACATGTGAAATAATTCCAATCATCTTATTATCATTTTTTAAATCCAATAAAACAGACAGTGCTTGATCAATAGATTCTCCATCTAAACTTCCAAAACCTTCATCAATAAATAAAGTATTTAATTCAATACCTCCAGCATAACTTTGAATCATTGTTGATAATCCTAATGCGAGTGATAAAGCCGCTTGAAAAGACTCACCACCAGAAAGCGATTGAACATCTCTCATCATTCCTGTTTCATAATCTAAAACCCATAAATCTAACCCTTGTTGCTTAACTCCTTTGACACTTTGTTTTCTATATAAAGCAAATTTCCCTCGACTCATTTTTAACAGTTCTATATTTGCATAATCTAAAATATGTTCAAAATAAGAAGACAGTACATATCTTTCAAAAGACATTCGCAAATGATTTTTACCAGAAGCATTATCTAACAGATCTTGATAAATTGTATACTTCTCAAAGATATCCTGATTTTTTTGATAAGTTGCTGTCATTTGTTGAATAAATTCCTGATTTAATAAATAGGTCTGATTCTTTGTATGATAAGATTGAAAACATTGATCTTTTTGTTGTTCTTGTTCTAAAAGCCTTATTTTATATGATGTTAAATCAACTTGCTGATGATTTTGACAAATGTCTTTTTGTCTTTTTAAAGCATTTTCTAATGATTGTTTTTCAATGAGATAGTTTTGATAAATGGTTTCTTTTATTTTTAACTGATCTCTCATTGCTACAATATTTTCATATTGTTCTTGTGATTCAAATGAGTTTTTTATAAAAATATGAATCTTTTCTTCTAATTCTTTTTTCTGTTGACAAAGTGTCTCTTCTTGTTGAAGAAGAAGATCATAATGATGAGTGAAAACAGAAAGGTCTTTGTGTTTTTGATGAAAATCTGTTTCTATCTGAGATATCTGTTTATCTATTTTTTGAAACAATTTTGTTTGACTTTTTAATTGCTCATCAAGGTCCTTATGGTTAGAAAATTTATACCTATTTTCTAGTTCTATCAACTGAGATTGTAGTGAGCTCATTTTCAATTCTAATTCATGAAGATCTGAATGCTGTTCTTCTAATGTTTTACTTTCCTGTTGAAATAAAATATAATCTTGTGATAATGATCTTTTTATTTTTTTAAGATATTCTACTTCACTTTGACGTTTATAATATGTCTTTTCTTGTTCCTTTGTGATTTGTGTCATCTGTGATAATAAACGAATAAAGACTTGTTTTGATAATTCATCTTCAATATCTAATTGTTTTTTTAAGAGTTCTATTTTTGCTTTGATTTCTTGAACTTGATTATTTTGTAATAAAACTTCTTGATAAATATCTTCTTGATCCTGTTTAAGAACTTCGCATTTTTGACGCAATTGTTCTAAGTCATGTGCTGAAAGAACATGAGAAGACAGTTTGGCACGATTTGGATGGTGTAATGAACCACAAACAGGACATGGCTGATTCTCTTTTAATGCAAGAGCCAAAATACCTGCCTGCTGTTGTTTGAATTTTTCATCTTCTTGTTGATAGATAAGATAAGATTGCTGATATAGATTTTGTTTTTGGTGATAAATTTGTGAAAGTTCAAAATGTTTATCTTGGCTTTGTGTATATTGATCATAAAGCTCACTTAATTCATGAATAGAAATTCGCCTTTGATTCATTTCTTTGACCATGATTTCATTTTGACTTAATTCTTCTTGTAAATGAGGAAGTCTATCAACATTTTCCTGGTCTCTTTCTATCCTCTTTTGATAGCTTTGATGTTTCGTAAATAATTTTTGATAATCTTCTTGTTTATTTTGATGTTGATTTTTTATACTATGTAATTCATTTTCTAATGATTGATAGTGTTGTTTTGTCTGTATAGCCTGTTTTATTGTTTCTATTTCTAAAAGTAAATCTTCTTTTTGTTTTTTCATTTGTGATATTTGAAGATATTTTTGGTCAATGTCCTTGAGTTCACTTTGAACTTGTTGAATTTGAAGAGAAACTTTTTGATTATCTTCTTGATTTTTTAAAATATCTTGACTGATATGATTATAGTGATCAATCAAGGTTTGATTATCTTCTATCACTTTTAATTTTAGAAGCTCTTGTGATAGAATATCCATTTGTTTTTGTGAAGTCAAAAGCTGATGATATTGCTTTTCTAACTTTTCATATTCTAAAAGATCCTGATTTTTCTTTTGCAGTTCATAATACTCTTTTTCATAAAGCTCATATTGCTCTTTCTTTTGAAGGTATTGTTGATGTAAGA
>CATOPA010000094.1 GCA_951801965.1 uncultured Erysipelotrichaceae bacterium
ACAAAATTTATCAACACATAAACTTATCTTTTTGATATTCTCAACAAACATACTCATCTATAAATATAATGAAATTTTTGTGAATACCATAATACAGACAAATAAAAAAAGGTATTTTATTAAAATACCTTACATAAAGAATGTCCAATATCCCTGTATAAAAATAAATATAATAATACAAGGCAAAATATATTTTAAATAAATACGTGTCCATTTAGGAAATTTCATACCTACACCAGTATTTGCCTCTTCAATAAACTTTTCAAATCCCCAACCATATCTTGAAGTACAAAAAATCAAATATGCCAATGAACCTAATGGTAAAAAGTTATAAGTTACAAAAAAGTCTTCTAAATCCTGAATATAAGTTCCTGCTCCAAAAGGTTGAATAAAATCAAGAACATTAAACCCTAAAGCACAAGGTAAAGATAAAATAAGCATAGCAATTAAATTAACAATAACAGATTTTCTTCTTGTCCAATGAAATAAGTCCATTCCAAAAGAAATGATATTTTCAAATACAGCAATAATTGTAGATAAAGCAGCAAAACTCATAAAAACAAAAAATAAACATCCCCAAACTTGACCTAGCCACATTTCATTAAAAATACTTGGTAAAGTGATAAAAACCAAACCAGGCCCACTTTCTGGATTTACTCCAAATGCAAAGCATGCTGGAAAAATAATCAACCCTGACATAATTGCTACAAGTGTATCTAAAGTACAAACACTCAATGTTTCACCAAATAGACATCTTTTCTTATCAATATAACTTCCAAATATAGCAATGGCTCCAATTCCTAAACTCAAAGTGAAAAATGCTTGTCCCATTGCAGCAAAAATAATCTCTAACAAACCATATTTACTGATAACACTTAAATCTGGTATCAAATAAAATGTTAATCCTTTTTCACTTCCAGGTAACGTCACTGCTCTCACTACCAAAACAATCAAAATTACAAATAATGAAGACATCATCACTTTTGTGACTTTTTCAACTCCGTTTTGTAAACCTAAAGAACAAATACCAAAAGCAACAAAAACAACAAAGCACATCCAAAAAACTTGCAAAAATGGATCTTCTAAAGATTGTTGAAAAATATTAGCAACGCTTTGTGAATCAATGCCGACAAAATCTCCCTTTAGCATTTTGATAAAATATGAGATCATCCAGCCACCAACTGTTGTATAGAACATCATTAAAACATAATTTCCTGCAGCCTGAAAATATCCTATCCATTTCCAGGATTTCTTCTGAGGCTGAAGAACTTCAAAAGCTTTCACAGCACTCTTTTGACTTCCTCTTCCAACGGCAAATTCCATTGTCATAATAGGTGCTCCTAAAATAACTAAAAAAAGCAAATATATTAATACAAAAAGAGCACCACCATATTTTCCTACTATGTATGGAAAACGCCATACATTCCCTAAACCAATAGCACATCCAGCCGAAATCAATATAAAACCAAAACGAGATGAAAATTTTTCTCTTTCCATAGCCATAATCTCCCCCTTAAATCAATATCATAACTAAATAATTGAATGTCGTCAAACATTTAATAAAAACTCTTTTATCATAATAAAAAAGTATAGATATTCACTATCTATACTTTTTAAACTCTATAATAAATCCTTGATAAATCAAATAAAATTATTTACCAAAATATCTATCTAATAATCCTTTAAATGCTTTTCCATGTCTAGCTTCATCTCTAGCCATTTCATGAACTGTATCATGAATTGCATCTAAATTTGCTTCTTTTGCACGTTTTGCTAAATCAACTTTACCAGCAGTAGCTCCATTTTCTGCAGCAACACGTAATTCAAGATTTTTCTTTGTTGAATCAGTAACAACTTCTCCTAATAATTCAGCGAATTTAGCAGCATGTTCTGCTTCTTCATAAGCAGCTTTTTCATAGTACATTCCTACTTCTGGATATCCTTCTCTATGTGCAACTCTTGCCATAGCTAAGTACATACCAACTTCGCTGCATTCACCTTCAAAATTAGCTCTTAAATCAGCAATAATATCTTCTGAAACACCTTTAGCAACACCAACAACATGTTCTGCTGCCCAAGCCATATCTTCACCTTGTTTTGTAAATTTATCTGCTCCTACTTTACATACTGGACATACTTCTGGCGCATTTTCACCTTCATATACATATCCGCATACACTACATACCCATTTTGCCATAATTTATTTCCTCCTTTATTCTTATGGCATTATTATACTACAAAATTTAACAAAATCAAGTCTTTTTATCAATAATAGTAATTATTATCATTTGTAAAAGGAGATTGTTTTTTCATTTTATGTGATGTATAATGACTCTGTTAAAAAAATAATACACTAGTAATGACTCTTGTAGCATTAACTTTTATTTTTTAACAAAAATATATATAGAAACGTCATATTCTTTTGAAATGACAGTGGAGGAAAAAATGAATAAACAAAAAACTAAGAACCTTGCGTTCATTTCGCTTTTTATTGCAATTGAAGTTCTTATGGTGATGATCCCCTTTTTAGGTTTTATCCCTGTTGGTCCTTTAAGAGCGACTACATTGCATATTCCTGTTATTATCGCAGGGATTGTTTTAGGCAAAGAAATTGGTGCAACTATTGGATTTGTTTTTGGACTTTGTAGTTTGCTGATGAACACTTTACAGCCAACTATAACATCATTTGTCTTTTCACCTTTTATAAGTGGCTCTTTACTTAGTCTCATTATTGTTTTCATTCCTAGAATTTTAATAGGTTATGTTGCTGGATGGCTATATGAAAAAATAAAGGATAAAAATGAAGTTGTTGCAATGTCATTAGGTTCTTTTTTTGGTGCTATTGTAAATACTTTCCTTGTTTTAGGAGGAATTTATATCTTTTTTGGAACACAGTATGCATCAGCTATTGGAAAAAATTTTGAAGCATTATTTCCCTATTTAATAGGAATTATTACAACAAATGGTATCTTAGAAGCAATCATTGGAACAATCATTTCAGTGATGGTCTCTAAAATACTTATAAAAATAAAGTAAAGAAAAGAGGTAACATGATGTCCAAAAAAATTGTTATAGGAATAACTGGTAGTATTGCTGCTTATAAATCAGTACAACTCATTAGTGATCTCATAAAAAAAGGATATATTATTGATGTTGTTATGAGTGAAAGTGCTTCTCGCTTTATCACTCCTATTTGTATTCAATCCTTAACAAAAAGAAAAGTTTATATTGACACATTTGATGAAGACAATCCTGCTATTATCACACATATTGATATTGTTAAAGATGCTGATTTAATGATGATTGTTCCTGCAAGTGCTCATACAATTGCAAAACTTGCCTATGGATTTGCTGATAATATGCTGACATGTTCTTTTCTTGCAGCAACTTGTCCTCGCTTGATTGCTCCAGCAATGAACGTTCATATGTATGAAAACAAAATCACACAAGATAATATTCAAAAGTTAAAAAATCTTGGTGTTTATTTTGTTGAACCTACAAGTGGAATACTTGCTTGTGGTGATATAGGCTCAGGAAAGCTCGCTGATGAAGATGATCTTATAGAAATGATTCAATATGCTCTTACTCAAAAAAAGCTTCAAGGAAAAAAAGTACTTATTAGTGCAGGACCAACACAAGAGGCTATTGATCCTGTACGTTACATAACAAATCACTCTAGTGGAAAAATGGGTTATGCTATTGCCAAAGCTGCTTTTTGCTTAGGCGCTGAAGTCACTCTGGTCAGTGGTCCTACACATTTAAAAAAACCTTATGGCGTTAAAATGATCAATGTCACTTCCGCTAAGGAAATGTATGATGAAGTCATGAACATTTCTCATCAATTTGACTATATGATTATGTCAGCTGCTGTAGGAGACTATCGCTGTTTAAATATTGCTGATGAAAAAATCAAAAAAAGTCAAAAGAACATTTCTTTAGAGTTATCTAAAAATAAAGATATTTTATTAGAATTAGGTCAAAAGAAAAAAGAAAATCAAATTTTATGTGGATTTGCTATGGAAACCAGTGACTTAATCAAAAATGCCCAAGATAAACTCATGAAAAAAAATTGTGATATGATTGTTGCTAATCATCTAAAAACAAAAGGTGCTGGATTTCAAGGAGATACAAATGTTGTTACATTTTTAATGAAAGAACAAATAATTGAACTTGATTTGATGTCTAAAGATGATATTTCTTATGAAATATTTAAGGTTTTATTTGAAATGGAGGAGAAAAAATGTTAGTTGTCATTGATATTGGAAATACAAATATTACAATTGGACTTTATGATAAGCATCAATTGATTGGAAATTATCGTTTAACAACAAAATTTCAAAGAACATCTGATGAATATGGCTTTATGCTACTTTCATTTTTAAACTCATCTTCTATTCATGTTGATGATATTGAAGATGTCATTATTAGTAGTGTTGTTCCAAAAGTGAATTATTCTTTAACTCATAGTATTACAAAATATTTTCACAAAACACCTATTTTTGTAGGACCTGGTATTAAAACAGGTATTGATATACGTATAGATAATCCATCAACTTTAGGAGCAGATCGCCTTGTTGATAGTGCTGGAGCCTTTTATACTTATGGTGGTCCTTGTCTTGTCATTGACTTTGGTACTGCAACAACTTATGATGTTGTGAGTCATAAAGGTGAATTTATTGGTGGAGCAACTGCCCCAGGGATTGGTATTTGTGCGAATGCCCTCTCATCTCAAGCGGCTAAACTCCCAGAAATTGAAATTCAAAAACCTGATTGTATTATTGCTAAAAACACTATTAAAAGTATGCAGGCTGGTGTCTTTTTTGGATATATAGGACAAACTGAATATATGATTAAGAAAATCAAAGAAGAATACGGTGAAAATTTAAAAGTGATTTCTACTGGTGGACTTGGTCGTATGATTGCAAAAGAAACAAAAATGATAGACATTTATGATGCTGATTTAACTTTTAAAGGTTTAAAAATTATTTATGAAAAAAATAAAAAAGCATAAAGCTAAACTCCTGTTTAAGCAGGAGTTTTTTGTTTATGCTCATTATATAACATAAATAAAAGTTTAGCGATAATGTATTCCTTAGGAAAGAGAATCAACAGTTTTTCTATATCTAATTTCTCTTCATGTGGGTATATTAAAGCATGCAACATTCTTCCAATCATACTTTTTCTATTCAAATCCTTAAATGACTTCATGATATCTTCACTAGAACGCAAGGAGATCATTTGATAATCTTCATCAATGTATTTCTTAAAATCCTTTAAAACATCTAAGACAAAAAGATCATATTGATAAATATATGAAGGATCTCTATTTTCTATTTGTGCTAACCAATCTAGTCCAACATATAAATAATCTTCTTCCTCTAATGGTTGATCCTTATGTGATTCCATAAATTTATAAACAAGATTTCCACCAGAATCATTTCTTAATAACTTTCTTAATAATCTTTCTAAATAAAGAATTTCTCTATAAAAGCTTTGAAGCAATTGAGATTCAAATGGCTGAAAAGTGTATTCAACCCCTTTTAAATGACCAAAAGTCTTCATTGCTGTTTGATAACCAATACGCATATTTCTATCTAAACTTTCTCTAGAAAAATCCATAAATCCACCTAAATTTAAATAAGGTGATGTATAAATCACATGTGGTCTATTAAGGTAATGACGATGTGTGATATCTTTGTTCATATCAACAACAATAACCTCATCTGCACCCATTGAAAAAGCTAAATCAATTGGTACATTATCATAGTATCCCCCATCAATATATGACTGACCTAAGAAGGTATGAATAGGAAATATTGGAAAACATGATGCACTTGCAATCAAATAATCTAAAACATGTCCTTTTTCCATTTCATTTTTGGTTATAAAAAGTGGCTTTAATGAAGGATAACGCACTGTACATAATCCAAAATCAATAGATGATACTCTTAATTTATCCTCATCTAACAAACTTTTCATGATGTTTTTTAATGGTGTAATATCTGCACTCTTTTCTTTTATATAGTGCTTAAAAAATGAAAGAGCCAAATTTGATTGATTTAACATTTTTTCTAAATCAAAGCTAAAGTCTGGAGAAAAACCATCTTTAAATACCTGAGTCACATCAAGTGTTTTCCAGAGATTTTCTAAACTTTCTTTATCTCCTTGAGCGAGTAAACATCCATTTAAGGCTCCTATAGATGTCCCTGTAACAATAGAAAAATCAATATTTAATTCATCTAAAGCTTTTATAAAACCCACTTCATAAGCACCTTTAGAACCACCACCTGCTAAAACCAATGCTCTTTTCATATCATTCCCCATTTCTTTGACTACTTTCTATCATACTTTGATAAGTAGATAAATATGCATCAAATTCATCAAAAGACATTAAACGATATTCCCAATTAGGAGAACCAATTTTTCCAGGAACATTGAATCGACAAGATGCTTCTGCTCCCATCATATCCCATACTGGAATAATGACTTGTGATGCTGGCAAATCTAAGCAATAGTGAATAATCCTTTGATAAATTTCCTCTTCATCATATTTTTCTAATAATCTATCAAGATAAAAATAAGCTTCTTTGTCTAATGTCTCCAACCATCCTCTTAAAGTATCATTATCATGTGTTCCTGTATAAACAACAACTTTATCAAAATCAAATTTTTCAGAATAATGGAATTGAAAAACATACATACCTTTAAAGTGATAATGATCTCTTAATTCATAAACCTCTTCTCTTAATTCACCTAAGTCTTCTGCTAGCAATGATAATTCTGGAATTTTTTGAAATAAAGTATCAAACAATTGATATCCAGGAGCTTCTACCCACTCACCAATAATTGCAGTTGTTTCACTCTCTGGTATCTTCCAATAAGTATCAAAAGCTCTAAAGTGATCTATACGTACAACATTGTACATTTGATATGCTGCTTGAATACGTTTTACCCAAAAATCAAAATTTGTTTCTTCTAAATAATGCCAATCATAAATTGGATTTCCCCATCTTTGACCATATTTACTAAAATAATCAGGTGGCACTCCAGCAACAAATGAAGGTTTTCCATCCTCTTCTAACAAAAAGCATTTTTGGTTCATCCAAACATCAACAGAATCTAAACCAACATAAATAGGCATATCTCCAATAATTTTTATATTCCTTTGATGAGCATAATTCTTTAAAGCATTCCATTGTTTAAAAAAGAAATATTGTAAAAACATCTGATATTGAATTTCTTTTGTAAATAGAATTAATGGAAACGATTTTTCAGTAGGATAATATTTATATTGATGTTCCCATTCTACCCAAGATTTATCTTGATTTTGATTCTTAAAAACCTTGAACAAGGCATAATCATAAATCCAAGAATTTTCATTAATAAAATTTTTATAGTCTTCTGTTTCAACAAAACGAGAAAATGCTTTTTGATAAAGGAAATTCTTTTCCTTTCTGATTTGCTGATAAGCAACATATGAGAGTTCTCCTATATGAGAATTCACCTCTTCTTCATTAAGTAGCCCCTCTTGTACAAACTCCTCTAAACTCAAATAAATTTCATCACCTGCATGTGTTGATAATGGTTGATATGGAGAATTTCCATATCCTAATGGATTCAAAGGCAAAATTTGCCATACATGCAATGAAGCATTTGCCATTTTATCAATCAAATCATATGCATTTTTCCCAAAATCACCTATACCATGACAACTTGGCAATGCTGATATAGGAAATAATAATCCTGCTTCTTTTTTCATATTTTCTTAGTATCCCAAGTGTTCTTCAACGATAATCACTTTGATACGATTCACCTCTCCTTGATATCCTAATTTCACATAACTTGAACAAATACGTTCTGGACTTTGACAATCCATACATACTCCTGTAGAAGTACATGGTGTTTTCTTTTTTAATCTCATTGCATTACAAGGTGCACTACAATGCTTGATATGATTGATAGCTTGTTGTTCATCCAAACATATCTTATTTAACCCTGCAATGACAAATACCTCTTTAGGTCCATAAATCATCGCTGCAACACGATTCCCATGGCCATCCACATTATACAAGCAACCATCCATTGTTAAAGCATTTGTACTTGTTATAAAAATATCAGCAAAAAATGCTTTTCTAAAACACTCTTCTCTTTCTTCTTGAGATAATCCTTC
>CATOPA010000095.1 GCA_951801965.1 uncultured Erysipelotrichaceae bacterium
AACATTGATACAGATGGAGATGGCAAACCAGATATCAATATAGATACAGATGGTGATGATAAACCAGATGTCAATATTGTTGATAAAGATGGAGATGGTAAACCAGATAATTTAGATGATTTGACTAAAGAGGAAATCAAAGATTTAACACCAGATGTCAATATAGATACAGATAAAGATGGCAAACCAGATATTAACATAGACACAGATAATGATGGAAAACCAGACATCAATATAGATAAAGATGGTGATGGAAAACCAGACATCAATATAGATACAGATGGTGATGATAAACCAGATATTAATATTGTTGATAAAGATGGAGACGGCAAACCAGATGATTTAGATAAGTTGACTCCTGATGAAATCAAGGATTTAACACCAGATGTCAATGTAGATACTGATGGTGATGGAAAAGCAGACATCAATATAGATGTCAATGGAGATGGCAAACCAGATATTAATATAGATACTGATGGCGATGGAAAAGCAGACATCAATATCGACAAAGATGGAGATGGTAAAGTAGACTATAATATTGATACTGATGGGGATGGTATTGCTGATGCAAATATTTTAGGTGTAGACTCTTCTGATCATACAATGATTTTAACTTATTTGGTAATGATGATAAGCTCAATAATGATGCTTGTTATATTAAAGAATAAAAAGAAAGTTAATTAAAATGGGAAGGGATTCAATTGAATCTCTTCTTATTTTTTTTAATCTAATCAAATTGAAAAGAAGTATGTGAAATAAAAAACACCCATTATATGGTGTGAATTGATAACAGGTGTTAAAAGAACAAAAATGTTAATCAAAATTAGGAATCTAATCTATGATCGATCAAGTGATCAGTATGTAATTTAAAGTCAATAGCTTCATCATAACACTTAGAAAAGATAGAAACATATAAGATATCAAATATTAAATGTATAGAAATGGTAGAACCAAGTGTTGAGACTTTATTATATATACTTTCACGACTATCAATGTGTAAGAGACAATGACAATATTTAGAAAGACGGTTATCACCTATAGATGTAATACCAATCATTGGAATATTTTTTCTTTTTAATATTTTAGCAGCTTCTATGACTTCGTTTGTTTCACCTGAATAAGAAACTAAAATAGCACAATGGGATAAAGAAGATTGTGCAGCTTGAAAAAGCTGTTCATTAACCATAGGAACAATTCTCACATCTTTTCCAATTCTAAACATTTTGTACTGAAAATCACTAGCCATTCTTAAAGGACCAGAAACACCATAAATATCAATGATACTTGCTTTTATAAGCTGCTGAACAGCTTTCTTTAAAGCATTTTGATCTAATAATTGTAATGTTTCATCAATACTTTCCTTATAGAGATTAACAATAGAATTACTTATATGTGATAGGGATTGATTTTTATATATTGGAAAATTGGCACTCACACCTTCTTGATGTGAAATAACGTATTGAATATTTGCAGATAAAGAAATCTTGAAATCATTATAACCTTTAAAACCTAGTTTTTGACATAAACGTGTAATTGTAGCTGGTGATGAAAATGTCTCTTTTGCCAGTTGTGTTGTTGACATATTTAAAACATTTTCACTATTTTTTAATATATAATCAGCAATGTTCATTTCAGAACTAGAAAAATTTTCTCCTATTTCCAATTTTTTTAATAAACTCATACCATTCACCTCATTATTATTATAGCATTCTCTTTCATTTAAAGAAAAGAGTCTTTAATAATCTTTTTATATTGAATATGATAACTAATATACAATAAAGCAGCAACACCAGCCCAAGCAAAAACTTCAGCGTAATATATACCATCTTGCCCTATAAGTAAAGGAAGATACAAGGCAATAACAACTCTCATGATTAATTCTACTATACCAGAAATCATCGGAATAACCGTATTTTCCATACCCTGCAGAGCACTTCTATAAGTATGAAGAACATATAATATAGGTAAACAATAAGCCATAATAGATAAATAGCGAAAAGCAATATCTAGTACAGTCTTGACTTCATTTGCAGTTCCAGAAATAAATAACATTAAAATGTTTTTTCCAAAAACAAGCATACAAAGACTTATGATAACAGATGTTATTAAAGAAAGAAGAGAAGCCTGAAAAACACCGGTTTTTATTCTTTCATGTTTTTTTGCTCCGAGATTTTGACTATTAAAAGTTGTAATAGCATAACCAAATGAAATAGCTGCGACTTCTAATAAACCATATAATTTATTTGTTGCAGTAAAACCAGCAACAAATAAGAAACCAAAACTATTAACAACAGATTGAACAACAATACCTCCAACAGAAATAATCATATTTTGAAAAGCAAGAGGAGAACCAAGAACAATCAAGTCTTTTATCATAGGAATATCAAAAATGAAATCTTCTTTGGTGATATGAAAAGGTAAATTTTTGATAAGAAAAGATAAACAAAAGAAAGTCGCACAAAGCTGAGAAATCAATGTTGCTATAGCAGCTCCAGCAATTCCCATATATAGAACTCGCACAAAAAAGAGATCTAAAATAATATTAAGAATTGAAGAGAAAACCATTGCTATGAGTGGAATACGACTATTTCCTAAAGCTCTTAAAATACAAGAAAAACAGTTATAGAACATAACAATGATTAATCCTGATGACATAATTGTCAAATAAGTAATTGAACCTTGAATAATATCAGCAGGTGTTTTTAATAAAACTAATAATGGCTCTATAATCAAAAGAGCACAAAGACTCACAACAATAGCAATGACCATACACAAAATAAAAATTGTTACAAAAATCTTCTTTAATTTTTCAAAGTCTTGGGCACCATAAGTATGAGAGACACGAATAGAGAATCCCTGAGTCAATCCCATAACAATACCAAGCAATGCCCAATTGATCCAATCAGCAGCTCCAATACTTGCAAGAGCATCAACACCAACGAATTGTCCAACAATCATTGTATCTATCATAGTATATAATTGTTGTAGTATATTACCAAACATGAGTGGCATAGCAAAAAAGAAAATTAATTTTAATGGAGAACCATTTGTCATATTTTTCATGAAATCACTCCTCTATATTAAAATATAATTTAACATAATTTGAAAAAGTTGTCTATTTTTTCGGTAATATTCAAAAAGAATATATTTTTTAAAATTAAACATTATAATCTTTACATACAATGATTATTATGTTACAATAAATTTAGAAAATCTGAAGATCATTCAGAGGGGAGGAGAAAAGAATGAAGAGTTTTATGGCATTTATGGAAGAGAAAGTTGCTCCAGTGTTTGCAAAGCTTGCAACAAACCCATATCTATCAGGTATTAAGAATGGTATGATAGCAACTGTTCCTTTCACAATTTTTGGTAGTTTATTTATCATTATTTCACAATTTCCAAATAAATCTTGGGAAAAAATTGTAGAACCTTATAAAGCAATATTGAATGTTCCAAACCAAATGACAATAGGAATCATTGCTTTATTTGTAGCTTTTTCAGTAGGGTATAATCTTGCGAAAGAGTTTAAGCAAGACCCATTGATGGGTGGTATTATCTCATTCATTGGATTTATGCTTTTACAAGTTGATGAAGAATTTGCAATGTCAACAAAATATTTTGGATCAAAGGGAATTTTTACAGCTTTATTAGTTGCAATATTCTGTGTTAAGATATTACAATTGTTTGTAGAACATAATTGGGTTATTCGTTTCCCAGAAGGTGTACCACCAGCAGTTTCTAAATCATTCTCTGCATTGATTCCAAGTGTGGTATCATTAAGTATTTTATTCATTGTTCGTTGCGTATTTGGTATTCAAATACCTGAACTTGTGACAAAGATGTTCTCACCATTAGTCTTTGCATTGAACTCTTATCCAGGTATTTTGGTTTATATGGTTGTTTCACAGTTGTTATGGTGTGTGGGTATTCATGGACAATCTGTATTAAATGCAGTAGGAACACCAATCTTTACAACATTTATTACTGCAAATACTGAAGCATTTTTGGCAGGAGAACCTATTCCATATATTACTGGTATAGGATTTATCCCTTGGTTTGTCAGCTTAGGTGGTGCTGGAGCAACTTTAGCTCTTGTTATCATTATGTGCTTCTCTAAGGAAAAATCTTTAAGAACTTTAGGTCGTTTATCTTTACCAGCTGGAATCTTTGAAATTAATGAACCTGTTACATTTGGTCTTCCAATTGTTATGAACCCAGTTATGATGATTCCATTTGTATTGATCGACGCTATCTTAGTAACAGGAACTTACTTCTTGATGTTCTTCAATATTATTGGAAGACCAGTTATTCAAGTTCCATGGATTATGCCACCAGTTATAGGAGCCTATCTATCCACAGGTGGAAATATTCCAGCGGCAATATGGTCATTAATTGGTATTGTGATTGCAGGACTTGTTTATTATCCATTTATAAAGATTGTTGAACGTGAACGTTTACAAGTCGCTGATGTAGAGGAAGTCGCTTCATAAAATATGAGAAATGAAGAGGAGTTGAGTCTTGCTCAACTTTCTCTTTTTGTAAGGAGGATATAAAATGAAACATAGAGGAATTGTTATGAGTAAAAAGGGAATGGTTTCTTCTGCTCATACATTAATTTCAGCATCAGGTTTAAAAGTATTAAATCAAGGTGGTAATGCTATGGATGCTTGTATTGCTATGGCACTAACAAGTGGTGTTGTTTTACCAGATATGTGTGGATTAGGTGGTGATGCCTTTGTATTGTATTATGATGCAAAAACAAAAAAGGTCACAGCTATGAATGGATCTGGAGGAGCACCAGCAAAAGCAACCTTAGAGTATTTTCAATCAAAAGGGTATCAAAAAGTTCCACATGATGGAATGTTATCAGTGACTGTTCCAGGAGCAGTAGATGTATACTTTGAAGCATTGAAGAGATATGGAACAATGACATTTGCTGATTTATGTGATGATGCTATTGAACTTTCAGAAAATGGTGTACCAGTTTCTGAGAAAGTTGCAAGACACATGCATACTGATTATGACAAAATGCTAAGATTTGAAAATTTAAAAAATCTTTATTTAAATGATGGACAGCCTTATGCTTATGGGGATATCGTTTATAATAAAGATTATGCCAAGAGTTTACGTTATTTAAAGGAACATGGAAGAGATGGCTTTTATAAAGGTGAATTGGCAGATAAAATTGTAGCATATTCACATGCACATGGTGGATTATTTGAAAAAGAAGATTTTGAAAATTATCATTGTGATATTCTTGAACCTATTTCTGTTGATTATAGAGGATATCGTGTTTTCCAAACACCACCTGTTTCACAAGGAATTATTCATTTAGAGGAGTTGGCTATTTTAAATCATTTTGATATGTCAAAGTTTAAACCAGATAGTGCAGAGGCTATTCACTTAATGGTAGAGGCAAAGAAAATTGCATTTAGAGATAGAATGAAATATTTTGGTGATCCAGATTTTGTTGATAATCCTATTGATATTTTATTGAGTGATGACTATACTAAAAAAGTAGCTCAAAATATTCATATGGATTCAAGTATTAATGAATATGATTTTTTTGAGCATGAAAACGGTCATACAACAAGTATGATTGCTGTAGATAAAGAAGGAAATGCTGTATCATTTATTCATAGTATTTCAGCAACTTGGGGATCTGGTGAAATTGTTGATGGAACAGGAATCTTATTAAACAATAGAGCTGGAACAGGATTTAATCTTCATAAAGATCATCCTAATGTTATTGCACCTTATAAAAAGACAATGCATACTTTAAATACTTATTTGATTACAGATTTAGATGGTCATTTAAGATTTGTGGGAAATACTCCTGGAGGAGATAATCAACCACAATGGAATATGCAAGTTGTTGTTAATCTATTAGATTTTGGACTAGATGTCCAAAGTTCAGTTGAACATGGAAAATGGGCAGATATGCATACCTTTGATGAAGATGGTCAGTCTCATCATGTCTTAAAAATAGAATCACAGGTTGGTGAGGATGTCTTAAATCAATTAAGAGAAATGGGACATGAATTAAAGGTTATCGAGCCATTCACTTGTTCAGGAGCTTGTCAGATTATAGAAATTAAAGAAGATGGATTACGATTAGGTGGTAGTGATCCAAGAGCTGATGGAGCAGCAATGCCTGAAATTTAAAAGAAATAAGAGGGGGAGTAAGTCTATGAAAGACCTGTTAGAACTTTATATCACATTTGCAAAAATTGGAAGCATAACTTTTGGAGGAGGATATGCAATGTTGCCTATTCTTCAAAGAGAAATTGTTGAGAAGAAAAAGTGGGACACTGATGAAGCACTTTTGGACTATTTTGCGATAGGCCAATGTACACCAGGAATTATTGCATTAAACGTTTCTACATTCATTGGAAATAAGCGTAAGGGGGTCGCAGGAGGAATTGCTGCAACTCTAGGGTTTATTACAGTACCAATTGCATTGTTGGTTATTATTGCTATGTTTCTTAAAAACTTTGCAGATTATACAATTGTGAAGAATGCTTTTGCTGGAGTAAGGGTATGTGTATGTGTTCTTATTTTAAATGCGATTGAAAGATTATGGAAAAAATCAATTGTAAATAAAAAAGCACTTGCTATCTATGTGATTGCATTACTTTTAACATTGTTTGATTTCCTTCCACTTTATGTCATTGTTCTTTTAGCAGCTGTTGCTGGTGTCTTGATCAATGATAAGAAAGCAAAGAAGGAGAGTGAAGAGAAATGATATTATTACAATTGTTTTATGAGTTTTTTAAAGTTGGTTTATTTTCTATCGGTGGTGGATTAGCAACTCTTCCATTTTTATATAATATGTCAAATACTCTTGGATGGTTTTCTCATGGTGATGTAGCGAATATGATTGCTATTGCAGAATCAACACCAGGAGCTATTGGAATTAATATGTCGACTTATGCAGGTTATCAAGTTGCTGGAGTCTTTGGTGGTATTGTCGCAACACTAGGATTAATAACACCTTCAGTCATTATTATTTTCATTGTTGCAAGATTATTAAAGAAGTTTAAAGATAGTCAACTTGTTCAAAATATGTTTTTTGGGTTAAGACCAGCCTCAGTAGCAATGATTACTGCAGCAGGATTAGGAGTTGTCAAGATTGCATTAGTGAATATTCCACTTTTTGAAGCAACTGGTCAGATTCTTGATATTTTCATTTTGCCTGCTATTATATTAGCAATGGTATTATACATATTGTCTAAGAAAACAGAGTGGTCACCAATCATACTAATTGCAATCAGTGCCGTTGTTGGTGTTCTTCTTCATCTTGGAGGTGTATAAAAAAATATGATGTATTATTATACATCATATTGGATTTGATAGCTGTGAAGTCTTGTATTGTATCTTGAGAAAGAAACTTCAACAACTTTATTATTGTGATCAAAAGACATTCTCTTTCTGCCAAGAACAGGACCATTTTCTAAATTAAGACTTTTCAGTATACTCTTTGATGGAAATTCAACAAAGAAGTCATCGTTAAAATGAGAAATAAGATAGTTATGTTTATATAAGAACATATATAATGAGAAATCTTCATCATTATTAATTTGAGGAAGCTCAAGGTCTCCTGCTAAATAGTGAGTTAAATGAATGTAAGGTTGACCATCTAAATAGTAAAAGCGTGTAATTTTCAATGTTTTTCTCCCAAAATAAGGAAATAATTCATGTTGTGGTTCTAATGCTACATATTCAAATTGAGTTCCCTCTTTAATTAATTGATATCCTTGTTGTTTCATAACGTTCGCAAAGGAATGTCCATTAGAAAATCTATTAAAGATACTATTACTAATAACAATTGTTCCTTTGCCACTTTTCTTATTTACATAACCATCATTTTCTAAAAGGTCTATAGCCTTTCTAATTGTAATTTTACTCACTTGAAACATATTTTCTAATTCTGTTTCAGTTGGTAATAAGCTATTGATTGGATATTTTCCATCAATAATATCATTTTTAAGAGTAAGCATAATAGAATAATATAAAGGTGTTTTTTTGCTCATGAAAAGGCTCCTTTCTATTTATCAAATTCATTTTAACATATTTATCCAAGAAAATCAAAAAACATAATGAATTTTATATAATGATATAATGTTTTAATATATATTATAAAAATGAAAGGAGGGGGAAG
>CATOPA010000096.1 GCA_951801965.1 uncultured Erysipelotrichaceae bacterium
GTTAATTTATGCTATAATACTAAAGATAAAAAAGAGGTGGAAATATTATATGTCAAAACAAGTGTTTAGTATGGAGTTTTATGGAAAGACACTGACTGTTGAAACTGGAGAGTTAGCAAAACAAGCCAATGGATCTGTTTTGGTAAGATATGATGATACAGTTATTTTGTCTACAGCTGTTGCTGGAAAAGAACCAAAAGATGTTGATTTTTTTCCTTTGACTGTTACATATGAAGAAAAATTGTATTCTGTAGGAAAAATTCCTGGAGGATTTTTAAAGAGAGAGGGTCGTCCTAGTGAACATGGAACACTAACTGCTCGTATGATCGATCGTCCAATTAGACCTTTATTTGCTGATGGATTTAGAAATGAAGTTCAAGTTGTGAATACCGTTTTATCTGTTGATCAAGAGGCATCACCAGAAATGGCAGCAATGTTAGGGGCTTCTTTAGCTTTATGTTTATCAGATATTCCTTTTAATGGACCTATTGCTGGAGTCAATGTTGGTTTGATTGATGGAGAGTTTACTGTGAATGCTGGTCCTGAAGAAATGGAAAGAAGTCTTATTAACCTTGAGGTTGCTGGAACAAAAGAAGCTATTAATATGGTTGAAGCAGATGCTAAAGAAGTAGATGAAGAAACAATGTTAAATGCTTTATTGTTTGGTCATGAAAAAATTAAAGAATTAATTGCTTTTCAAGAAAAAGTTGTTGAAGCTTGTGGAAAAGAAAAAATTGAAATTCCTTTATTTGAATTAGATGAAGAACTTGTTAAAGAAGTTGAAGCTTTAGCAAAAGAGAGAATGATTCAAGCTGTTTCTATTCCTGGAAAATTAGAAAGATATGGAGCTATTGATGATATCAATGCTGAAGTGATTTCTTTATTTGAAGAAAGAGAATATACTGATTTAAAAGAACAAGCATCAGTTTTAAAACAAGTAAAAATTATTCTTCATGATTTGGAAAAAGATGAAGTTCGTCGTTTAATTACAGAAGATAAAGTTCGTCCAGATGGTAGAAAAATTGATGAGGTTAGACCACTTAATGCACAAGTTGATTTGTTACCTAGAGTTCATGGATCAGCATTATTTACTCGTGGGGAAACACAAGTATTATCTATATGTACATTAGGAGCATTAGGTGAACATCAAAAAATTGATGGTTTAGGATTAGAGGATCAAAAAAGATTTATGCATCATTATAACTTCCCTCCATATTCAGTAGGTGAAACTGGAAGAATGGGAGCACCTGGACGTCGTGAAATTGGACATGGGGCTTTGGGTGAAAGAGCGCTTGCTCAGGTTATACCAAGTGAAGATGAGTTTCCTTATACAATTCGTCTTGTTTCTGAAGTCTTAGAATCTAATGGTTCTTCATCACAAGCATCTATTTGTGCTTCTTCAATGGCTTTAATGGCTGCAGGTGTGCCAATTCGTCATCCTGTAAGTGGTGTGGCTATGGGACTTGTTAAAAAAGGTGATGACTATACAATTTTAACTGATATTCAAGGTATGGAAGATCATTTAGGTGATATGGATTTCAAGGTTGCAGGTACTGACAAAGGAATCTGTGCTTTACAAATGGATATTAAAATTGATGGTATTACAAAAGAAATTTTACAAGAAGCTTTAGCACAAGCAAAAGTTGGTAGACAACAGATTATGAATTGTATGTTAGGAGCAATTCAAGAGTCTAGAAAAGAATTGAGTCCATATGCACCTAAAGTCTTTATGATGAGAATTCATCCTGATCAAATTAAAGATGTTATTGGTCCAGGTGGAAAGAACATTAATGAGATTATTGAAAAATCAAATGATGTTAAGATTGATATTGAACAAGATGGTCGTGTCACTATTTATCATTACGATCAAGAAGCTATCAATACTGCAGCAAAATTAATTGAAAAAATTACAAAGAAAGCTGAAGTTGGTGAAATCTATGATGGTAAAGTTGTTCGTATTGAAGATAAATTTGCTTTTGTAGAATTATTTGAAGGAACAAATGGTTTCTTGCATGTTGGAGATGTTGCTCATGAAAGAACAATGAAAGTCTCTGATGTGTTGAAATTAGGGGAAACAGTAAAGGTAAAAGTTACAAAAATAACTGATAAAGGTGTTAATGTTTCTAGAAAAGCATTATTACCTAAACCAATTTTACCAAAAGAAGAAAAGGAATAATGAAAATTATTTTGGCTTCTTCTTCTCCAAGAAGAAAAGATTTATTACAAAAAGCAGGCATCGATTTTATAGTCGATGCTTCTTTTATAGATGAAGTGATGGATGAAAGTTTACCTTTATTAGATCGTTTGAAAAAGCTTGCTATTGATAAAGCAACACCTATTCATAACAAATATTCTCAAGATGTTGTGATAGGTGCAGATACAGTTGTTTATTGTGAAAATGAGATTATTGGAAAAGCCACTGATGCAGATGATGCTAGAAACATTTTAAAGAAGCTGTCACAAAACAAACATACTGTCTATAGCGCTGTTGCTATTTATATTGGCCACAAATTGTATTCATTTGTAGAATCAACAGATGTTTATTTCAAAGATATATCAGATAAGATTGAAGATTATGTGACTTCAAATGAATGGATTGGCAAAGCAGGAGCTTATGCTATTCAAGAAACAGCTTGTGATTTTGTGGAAAAAATTGATGGTGATATCAATAATGTGATTGGATTACCAGTTGATAAAGTGCTTTCTTTGTTAAAAAAAGAGCAAGTAATTTCATAAAAATGAAAAAATGAATAAATTTTTTATTGTAGTCTTTGTTATTTTTTATTATAATGTTCGCGTAGAAAAAAATGGAGGATGAATTTATGGAAAAGAAAGTGAAAAGGATTGCGTTACTTTCAGGTGGTGGAGATTGTCCTGGATTAAATGCAGTTATTAGAACAATTACAAAAACTGCTATTTCAAAATATGGATGGGAAGTTATTGGTTATGTTTATGGTTACCGTGGTTTATATAACAATAATTATATTGAATTAACTGAAGAAAAAGTTGAAAGTATTTATAAAGAAGGTGGAACTATTTTATTTAGTTCTAACAAAGATAACCTTTTTGATTATTTGGTTGATGATGGAAAAGGTGGAAAAGTTAAAAAAGATGTAAGTGATGTTGGTGTAGAAAACTTAAAAAAAGCTGGTGTTGATGTTTTGGTTGTCTTAGGTGGAGATGGAACATTAACAAGTGCAAGAGACTTTTCTAGAAAAGGTGTCAATGTTATTGGTGTTCCTAAGACTATGGATAATGACTTGGCAAGTACAGATGTCACTTATGGGTTTATGTCTGCAATGAGTGTTGGTACTGAATTTATAGATCGCTTAACAACAACAGCTAAATCACATCATCGTGTTATTTGTTGCGAATTAATGGGACGTGATGCTGGATGGATTACTTTATATGCAGGACTTGCAGGAAATGCTGGGGTTTGTTTGATTCCAGAAATTCCATTTACTATTGAAAACGTTGCGAAAGCTATTCAAAAACGTGATGAAGCAGGATTGCCTTATACAGTTGTTGCTGTAGCAGAGGGAGCAAAATATGCTGATGGAACAAAAGTCATTGGAAAAATTGTAGAAGATTCACCTGATCCAATTCGTTTGGGTGGTATTGCTGCAAAAGTTGCTGATGATCTTGAAAAAGTTATTCCTAATCATGAAGTGCGTTCTGTAAACCCAGGACATATTATTCGTGGTGGAGATATTTCAGCTTATGATCGTATTTTATCTATCCGTTATGGTGTTGCTGCTGCTGATTTAATTAATGAAGGAAAATTTGGTAATGTAGTCACAATCAATGGAGATAAAATGGGATATACTTCTTTAGAAGAAGTCATTGGTGCTGCAAAAGTTGGTCAACAAAAACATGTTGATCCACAAGGTGAACTTGTTAAAGCTGCAAAAGCTATTGGAATCAGTTTTGGTGATGAATAGTTAAAAAATAAAGATATCCTCCTGATAATCATAATTAGGAGGATTTTATTTGAATGGAAAGAGGTGTAATAAAAGTGGTTGAAGAGTTGATAGAAATAGGTGACTATCAGCGAGCATTGTCTTTGCTAACTGACTTGCAGGATGAAAATGTACGTTATTTAAGACTTGTTTGCCTAGTTGCTTTAGAACAATATCATCAAGCAAAAGATGAAGGGCTTTATGCAAAAATGAATGCCAAAGAAACTTATTATGATGTTATTTCTTTATATGTTACTACTTTAAAAGAATTACAAGAATATGAAGAGGCAATTAATATTTTGATTGAAGAATTATCTATGCCATATATTCCATATCAATATGAAACAATGTTTAATGCTGCTTATGATGAAATTCTTTTAGATAAACAAGAAACAAATTGGCAGATTGAATCAAAAAATCAAATTTTTTCAATTGAAGAAATTGAACAAATACTAAAAAATAAGCAAGCCAATGAAGATCTATTATATATGGCTTTAGATCAACTTCAACAATTAAACATTAGAATGATTATTCCAACAATAAAAGACTATTTAATGGATCCTCAACGTCATTTCTTTGCAAAAACACTTTTATTAGAAATATTGATAGAACAGCAAGTTGATGATGAAATTCAATTAGAAAAATTTGGTCAATATTACGATATTAATCCAAGTTTTTCACCACTTGTTTTACAGCAAATTGCCTATGAAGGTATTATTAAATATTTACAAAATGGATTAGAAGATGAGAATCCAACATTGTTTCAACAATGTGTTGAGTTTTTAGAATATGTACTTTATGCGATATATCCTAAAGAAATATATGAAGATGAGTTTCATATCAAGGCTGCTGCTATTCATTATTATGTAGCGACTTTATTGGCTATTGATATGGATATAGAAGATATAGAAATGATGTATTATTGTGATAAATATGATATAGAAAATGAAATATTAGCACTCAAAGCAATAGAGTGTTAAAAAAGGTTGCATTCTTATAATTATTCATGTATAATATGCGTGTTAAAATATTGGAGGAAGTATAAATGGAAACAGTTTGTAACAAACTTGAAAAAAGTATGATGGAAGTAAAAGTAACTTTCACAAAAGAAGAATGGGAAGATGCTCAAAAGAAAGCATTAAACAAATTAGCAAAAAAAGTAAAGATTGATGGATTTAGAGCTGGTAAAGCTCCTCTTCAAATGGTAAAGTCTAGAATTGGTAAAGCAAACATTTTAGAAGAAGCTACAGATATAATTTTACAAAAAAATTATGCATCAATTCTTTTGGATAATGGAATCCAACCAGTTGGTCAACCTGAAGTGAAAATTGATGAATTAACAGAAGAAACATTAAAAGTGACTGTTCTTGCTCCAGTTGCTCCTGAAGTAAAATTAGGACAATACAAAGGCTTAGAAGTAAAAAAGACAGGTGTAAAAGTCACTAAGAAAGAAATTGAAGCTGAATTAAAGAATTATCAAAATCAATTTGCAGAACTTCTTATCAAAGAAGAAGGAACTGTTGAAAATGGTGATACAGCAGTTATCGATTATGAAGGATTTAAAGATGGAGTAGCTTTTGAAGGTGGTAAAGATCAAAATCATCCTTTAGAAATTGGTTCTGGTCAATTTATCCCAGGTTTTGAAGAACAATTAATTGGTATGGGAATTGATGAAGAAAAAGATATTCAAGTGACTTTCCCTAAAGATTACCATGCAGCTGATTTAGCAGGGGCAGAAGTTGTTTTCAAAGTAAAAGTTCATGAAATTAAAACAAAGGTTTTACCAGAAATTGATGATGAATTAGCAAAAGATGTTAATATTGATGGTGTTGAAACACTAGCTGATTTAGAAGTTTATACAAAAGAACAAATTAGAAACAGAAAACAAAATGAGGCTGAAAGAAAGTTTAACGATGATCTTTTTGATGCAGTTATTGCTTCTACTCCATTAGAAATTCCTGAAGCAATGATTGAAACTGAAACTCAAAATATGATGAGAGAAGTTGAACAAAATCTTTCACAACAAGGAATGACATTAGAATTATTCCAACAATTCACTGGGAAAACAGCTGAAGATATGAAAAATGAAATGAGAGAACAAGCTGAAAAGAGAGTAAAATATAGTTTGATTATTTCTCAAATCGCAAAAGAAGAAAATATTGAAGTCACTGATGAAGAATTAGATGATGAAATTAAAGAAATTGCGACTTATTATAACAGAGAGTTTGATGAAGTGAAGAAATTGTTTGAAGGACAATTAGGACAAATCAAAGCTGATATTGCATCAAGAAAAGCAGTTCAATTAATTAAGGATAATGTGAAATAAGACGTTTGATGCGTCTTGTTTTTCATAAGGTATATGATTTGACGGAAATCTATGAATCGTGTATCATGTATTGTTAGAAAAATGATATTTCATCATAATAAAGGAGGTTAAGTATGGAAGAATTAGATATTGTTGTTGACTTGCCTGTTATTTGTACAAGAGGAATGATTGTTTTTCCTACACATGAAATTTCTTTGGATGTAGGAAGAAGTTTTAGTTTAAAGGCTATTGATCAAGGTGTTAAAGAATATGATAGTCAAATTGTTTTCATTTCTCAAGTGAATCCTCTTGATGAAGAAACAAATTTTGAGCATGTTTATCATTTTGGAACACTATGTAAAATTAAAAGAAGAATCAAAAGAGATAATCATGGAACAATTAAATTAACTGTAGAAGGATTAAAAAGAGTTGAAATTTTAAATCTTGAAGAAAAAGATGGTTGCTACTATGCTAAGACAAAATATCTTGAAGATGTTCCTGGAGATAAAAATGAGGAAGTTGCTTTAGTACGTAAAGTGACTGAACAGATGCAAAGTATAAATAAAAACTTACAGATGTTTCCACGAGAAGTCTTTACAAATTTATCTCAAGGTATGAGTGCAAGTTCTTTAGCAGATACTATAGGACAATATATTAATGTTGATTTTAAAACAAAACAAAGAATTCTTTCTGAGAATCGTATTAATGAAAGATTGCTTATCGTTTTAGGAAGCATGGAAGAAGAAAAAGTTATTAATGAGCTTGAAGAAAAAATTAATCTTAAGGTAAAAGAAAGTATAGATGCTAATCAGAAGGAATATTACTTAAGAGAAAAATTACGTGCTATTAAAGAAGAATTAGGGGATACTCCTCATAAGGAAGATGATGCTGATTTTATACGTCAACAAATTAATGAAAATCCTTATCCTCAACATATTAAAGAAAAAATTGAAGAGGAGTTAAGAAAATATGAGATGATGCCATCTGCTTCATCAGAGGCTAATGTTGTGAGAACATATATTGATTGGGTGTTGAAGACACCATGGTATCAAGAAACACAAGATATTCAAGATATTTCTCAAGTTGAAAAAATCTTAGATGAAGACCATTATGGGTTAGAAAAACCAAAAGAAAGAATTGTTGAACATTTAGCTGTCAAACAAATGACACAATCTTTAAATGCTCCAATTATCTGTTTGGTTGGTCCACCAGGTGTTGGGAAAACATCTATTTCTAAGTCTATAGCAAGAGCATTAGATAGGAAATTTGTTAAAGCATCTTTAGGTGGTGTTAAAGATGAATCAGAAATCAGAGGACATAGAAGAACATATTTAGGTTCAATGCCTGGAAGAATTATTCAAGGAATGAAAAAAGCTGGTGTTATCAATCCAGTATTCTTACTAGATGAAATTGATAAAATGTCTAGTGATTATAAAGGGGATCCAACAAGTGCAATGCTTGAGGTTTTAGATCCTGAACAAAATCAATTCTTTTCTGATAACTATATGGAAGAACCATATGACTTATCAAAAGTATTATTTATAGCTACAGCTAATGATTTGGGAAGTATTCCTGGACCATTAAGAGATCGTTTAGAAATTATAGAGTTATCTTCTTATACCGAACAGGAAAAATTGCAAATTGCTAAAAAACATTTATTAAAAAAAGAAATTGAAAAACATGGATTGAAATCTGATCAATTAATGATTTCTGATGATATTCTTATGTATATTATTCGCCACTATACACGTGAAGCTGGAGTAAGACAATTAGAACGTTTGATTGCTCAAATCTGTCGTAAAAC
>CATOPA010000097.1 GCA_951801965.1 uncultured Erysipelotrichaceae bacterium
TTTTCCTATTATATATTTATTTTCAAAAAATAACAACTTCCAATTTTAAAACTATTTTCTTTTCCAATAACAAAAAGATAAAGCTTTTATGCCTTATCTTTATACATGACTCATCTTCATAGTAGCAAGTATTTTCTTAAGTCTACTAAAACTTACAGCAATATTTAAACCATGATCACCAATACGTTCAAAATCTGTTAAAATTTTTGTGAAAACAACACTGTTTTCTGTTGAACATTTTTTATCCTTTAAACGTTTAAGTTGGTTAACAGAAAATTGATGATTTGTTTTATCAATACTTTCCTCAATAATATCTACTTTATCTACAATTTCATGAAATTCATTATAATTTTCAATTTTTAATTCATTTAAAATATTTGTACACAAACTGCTCATAATACTAATTTCATCAACAGCCTCTTCAGAAAAATGACTTTTGTTTTCATGTAATGTTTTTGCTCTTTGTGCAATATTTACAGCATGATCACCAATTCTTTCTAAATCTGCAGATACTTTTAAAAACAATCCAATTGTTTGATTATTTTCTAATGGTAATTCATTACTTATAACCAAAGTTGTAAATTCTACTATCTTTTTATTTAAGTAATTAATATATTCTTCTTTTTTCATCAACTTATCAAATTGACTTTCTTTATAATTTTTAACCAATTCAAATGACTTTTGAACATTATGAATTGTCATCTTTAACATATTTTGTGTTTCATTAAAAAGCTGCGTATTTGCAATAGCACTTGTTCCAACATGATAATCATTTGTAAAAATATGAAAATCTAAGTATTTGAGTTTCATTTCATCCTCAGAATCCTCTTTTTCTGGTAAAATAAGATAAGTTAACTTCACAAGCTGATGACCAATGGGTAGCAATAATAGCGTTGTTACAATATTAAATACAGTATGTGTATTAGCAATTTGTGCAGTCACATTAGAAGGTGTGAGACTTTCCATTAACGATGCAAATGGAAATAAAAAGCTTATTGCTACAAAAAGTATAGTTCCAATAATATTAAACATTAAATGAATAATTGTTGTTCGTTTCGCATTACGATTTGTTCCAATAGAAGCAATAACTGATGTAATACATGTCCCAATATTTTGTCCAAACAATACATAAATAGCAGATGGTAATGTCATAACGCCACTTCTTGCAAGTGCCTGCAATATTCCTACAGAAGCTGATGATGATTGAATAACAGCTGTAAATAGTGCACCTACTGCAATACCAATAAACGGATTTTCAAACTTAGTAATCAAGCTCACAAACTCAGGCATTGTACGAAGTGGTACCATGGCTGAGGACATCATATCCATTCCCATAAACAAAATTCCAAGCCCTGCTATAATCCCTCCATATGCATCTAACTTTGCACTCTTAAAAAAAGCAATCAAAGCAACTCCAACAAATGCAATAACAGGTGCCCATGCAGATATATCAATAGCAACTAACTGTCCTGTAATCGTTGTTCCTATATTTGCACCCATAATCACCCAAACAGCACTTTCAAGATTCATCAAGCCAGAATTGACAAATCCAACTGTCATAACTGTTGTTGCAGATGATGATTGGATGATTGCTGTAATCAAAGCGCCAACACCAACTCCTAAAAAACGATTTGAGGTTAACTTCTCTAAAATACTTTTCATTTTATTTCCAGCAGCAACTTCTAGACCATTTGACATCATTGTCATACCATACAAAAATAAAGCCAAACCACCTAGCATTGCAAATATATTTGATAGTTCCATAAAAAGATTCCTCCTTACGAAAAAAGACTATCATTCACAAATCATGAAGTAAATATGATTAACATAAATTTAACAGTAATCACAAAAACTTTACACAATCTTTACATAAATAAGTATTACCACTTTATTTTTTTATAACAGTGTTTTCTTAACAGGAATGTCATATCATTTCCCTCTATAAACAATCTTTTTTTAATGCAAAAGAAAAAGTGAGAATAAAATCTCACTCCTCAAAGATTATTGCTTTTGTCTTTTCCTTAAAGGAATAAACATAAGACTAGCAAGTATAAACATTATCATATACATCATAATACCGCTATGATCTGATGTATCAGCAACGTTATTCTTCTCATCTTCATCTGCAATACCATTTCCGTCAATATCTATTTTGATATCTGGTATTCCATCACCATTTGTATCTATATTCACATCTGGTTTACCATCACCATCAACATCTACATTCACATTTGGCTTTCCATCACCATTTGTGTCTATATTCACATCTGGTGTTAAATTCTTAATTTCATCAGGAGTCAACTTATCTAAATCATCTGGTTTGCCATCTTTATCTTTATCGACAATATTAATATCTGGTTTATTATCTCCATCTGTATCTATATTGATATCTGGCTTTTTGTCTCCATCTGTATCAATATTAATATCTGGTTTGCCATCATCATCTGTGTCTACATTGATATCTGGTTTGCCATCACCATCTGTATCGATATTGATATCTGGATCTAAATCATCTAAATTTGGCCATTTGTCATCCAAATCATCTGGTTTTCCGTCGCCATCTTTATCAACAATATTCACATCTGGTTTATCATCTCCATCTGTATCAACATTGATATCTGGTTTTCCATCGCCATCTGTATCGATATTAATGTCTGGTTTCCCATCATCATCTGTATCTATGTTGATATCTGGTTTTCCGTCTCCATCTTTATCTATATTAATATCTGGTTTTCCATCGTCATCTGTGTCTACATTGACATCTGGTTTTCCATCGTCATCAGTGTCAATATTGATATCTGGATCTAAACCATCTAAATTTGGCCATTTATCATCCAAATCATCTGGTTTTCCGTCTCCATCTTTATCAACAATATTCACATCTGGTTTATCATCTCCGTCTGTATCAACATTGATATCTGGCTTTTTGTCTCCATCTGTATCTATATTAATATCTGGTTTGTCATCACCATCTGTATCTATATTGACATCTGGCTTTCCATCTTTATCTACGTCTATATTGATATCTGGCTTTCCGTCGCCATCAACATCTACATTCACATCAGGGAAACCATCGCCATCTGTATCTACATCATTAACAGTATCATCTTTCATTAAATCATGAACACGATAATTCAATTGAATTGTTGTTTTGTTTCCGTCTTTATCTTCAACTGTTGTTTCAAGAATATAATGAGCATCTTGAGATAAATCAATTTGAGATAACTCTGTTCCTTCATCATCTATGATTGTTATATCTGTAATTATAAGAGCTTTATCGCCAACTTGTACAACTGTATTGTTAGCATTTGCAAAACCATAACGATGATTCATCATTTTTATTAACTCATCTTTTTGTTTTGTCTTATCTTTTTCAACTGAAGCATTTAATTCGTCATTAACATAACTATGCAAGATAGTTTTTCCATCTTCCTCTTCTAACTCTACTTTATCTGGTTTACGATAATCTCCTTCTAATTCTTCATCAGGTCCTACATCATTTGGATCAGTAGGTGTAACAACTGTAATAGGTGGAGTCACAAATGGGAAGTTTTCTGGCTCTTCATCTTCTAAAACTAATGCTGAAACTCTTCCTATTGAATCAGTATAATTTGTTCCATCATAATATTTCGCTGTAACAATGAATGTATCTTCAGTATCCTCATCAAAAACCTTCATATCTGGAACTTTTGGATAATTATCATTTCCTCTAAATTGTAAAGTCACAGAGGCATTACTATAATCATATCCTTGACTATCAACATTCGTTCTTAATATTCTTATCGCTTTAACTACTTTTTGCGGTTGTCCAACCTTAACACCATTAATATAAAATTGAATATATCCTTCTGGTGCTGCACAAGTTAATGCTTCGCCATCTTTAGGACGAACAGAAGCACGTAATGTCATCGAATCAACCTGACGTTGGTTTTCAGAATCTGTATAATAAGTCACATCATAATTAGCATTAAATATTGTTGTATCCGCAGGTGTAATTGTTGATTTTAAAACAGTTTGATGTCCCCAGAATGTCTTACTAAAGTTTGCATCATCTTTAAATTCATTATAATTTACTGTAATATTATAATTTCCTGTTTCACTAAATGCTTCCTTGCTACTTTCATCATCAACAAGTTCACCATCTTTATCACTCACACGAACAGAACTCATATCTAAATCATCAATCTGATCAATTCTTTCACCTTTTGGTTGTGGAACTTCAATATTTTGTTTAATAATTTCACTCTTTAAAAGATCATAATTAAATGGAAGCCCATCATAACGTTTGTTAATAAGTTTCTTTAAATCATTAGAGAACAAATCAGTATCTACTTCAAAAGAAACATATCTCTTTGTGACATTGTCTTTGTCAGATCCAGCTTCTGGCAATGTAAATGGATATTCAGTATCAATAATATTTCCATCCTCATCCATTAATTTAACCTCAGCAATTGTAACTGGTTTACCCACAGCTGATGCAGGAATCCAGAAATACAACTGCATATCAGTATCTACCTGATTAGCAAGACCATAATCAGAAGCCAAAGGTTTTCCATCAACCAATACATTATAGCTTAAAAGTTTATCTCCAGCTTTTAAACCATCATAACTAGATAAGTCAATTTTTACCATTGTTAATTCAGTTTTCAAATCTGCTGAATAAACACCTGTTCCTTCAAAACTCAAACCATTCTTACCACCACTTGTTTGTGCTTGGATTGGGAATGATCCTCCAGTCACAACAACAGTTCCACCAAATGCACCTATGTTATAAGATGATGTTGTACATTTAGATGTTGGTTTTAATGTTCCACCATTAATTTGAATGACATGTCCAGCATTAGAAGCACTAACACAAGCTCCACCAAAGGCATTTCCATGATCATATCCTTGTGCCTCAATATAACCACCATTAACAGTAATATCTCCTGGCACTGGAGATGTTGTATAACTACTATCCCTTTTACCAATATGAATATTTTTCAAAGTTGTTTCATTTGCAGTTTTGTATTTTGTTGCCTCACTATTTCCATATCCTGCTCCAATAGCAGCACCATGATAACTTCCTTGAGCTAGGATTTTTCCACCATTTAATGTTAAACCACTATCTTCACTTAAATATCCAACTCCAGCATTGCAGCCACCACCAATACCAGTTCCAGCTGAAGCAATACCTCCATCACTTGGAGAATATGCTGAAGCTGTAATATTTCCACCATTGATATTAATTTTACCACTTTCTTCAGCATTTTCACCACCGATAGCAGCACTAAACATACCACCTTTGACAGTTAAAACTCCTGGACTTTTACTATCCATCATCCAAGCAGGATCACCTTTCTTTAATACTGTCTTTCCATCTGATAAAGTACAATCAAAAGGTATTCTTCCTTGTAATGGGATAATCATTCTTCCATCATTTGTCATATTATGAATGGCATCGTCAATGACCATCTCTGATCCTTCTCCACAATGCAATCCAGCAAAACTATAGCTTGTTGATGCAATCAACGTGTTTGTTGAGTTATCTGCTATAGTTAAATATAGCGTTGTACGATCAATAATTTGTGGTCCTGCTGTTGCTTTACTTCCATCAGCAGTTCCTAAAAGGTTTGTAGCCACATCAAAAGGCATAGCTACATTACTGATATTTACACCATCTAAAGTTACATTCGCTTTTGTCCCAGCAATAATGCGAACACCATGTGTTGTAGATGTTCCTGATATTGTGATCGGACGTGATGTCATAATGCCTACCATTTTTACAGGAGCACCACTCACTAAGCTTCCGCTTGAATTAAAATATTTTAACGTTTCAGTAATCTCCTTATAGTCCACATCTAAAGTGAGAGGCTTTCCATCATCTGCCGTAAGAGTTAATCCTCCTATTGTAACTGTTGAGCTCGCCTCATAAAGCATAGTTTCCCCATTATCTTCATTGCTTACCATAGAAGTTGAAAAATTAGCTTCTACATACATAAAAACATTTCCGATAATAAGAGAAAATAGCATAGCAGTAGTTATAATCATTATTAATCTGCTTTTCTTTATCCTTTTCATTTTTCTACCTCTTTTTATATATATTATCACAACTGTATTATATCGAAAATATTCCCTTATTTCAACATCTTCTTTGTGACCATTTTTCTTGTTTTTTATAAATGCAAAAAAAGAGCAATAAGCTCTTTAATCGTTTTGTTGAAAATACAGACAGCTTGAAACAGCTTTTAGCCATCTTTGATACATATGATCTGATAATTCTTTAGTGATTTTTGGATAATAGGTTGCTAAAATATCACATGAAAAATCATCCATAGTCCAATAGCCAACTGCTAATCCTGCTAATCTTGCTGCTCCTAATGCAGTTGTTTCATTGACTTTTAATCTTGTTACAGGAATTTGCAAAATATCACTTTGGCATTGTAATAAAAATTGATTATTTGTCGCCCCACCATCGACATACAACTCATCAATATGTAATTGTGTATCCTTTTCCATTGCAAGAATTAAATCTTTACTTTGATAGCACATTGCTTCTAAAGCCGCACGAACAAGATGTTCTCTCTTTACACCCCTTGTTAAACCTAAAATTGTTCCTCTTGCTTGATCTTGCCAATAAGGTGCTCCTAATCCAACAAATGCTGGAACAATCACAACACCTCCATTATCTTTTACTGAACAAGCCATGGCTTCTGTTTCGCTAGCATCTTTAAATAAGCATAACCCATCACGTAACCACTGTATAAGACTTCCTGATACAAAAATACTTCCTTCTAAAGCATAAAGTGTTTGATTTCCTATTTTCCATGCAATTGTAGTTAATAGACCACTTTGTGATTGAATAGCTTCTTCACCAGTATTCATTAATAGGAATCCACCCGTTCCATATGTATTTTTCATTTTTCCTTTTGTAAAACAATTTTGACCAAATAAAGCTGCTTGCTGATCACCAATCATAGAAGCAATAGGTATTTCTTTTCCAAAGAAATGAGATGGTGTTGTATATCCATAAATCTCACTTGATGAAACAACCTTAGGCAAGATACTCTCATCAATATCAAATAACTCTAATAATTCTTTATCCCAACAATTTTCATAAATATTATATAATAATGTTCGTGATGCGTTTGTTACATCAGTCATATGACACTTGCCACCACTGAGCTTATAAACAAGCCAAGAATCAATTGTTCCAAACATCAATTCTTTATTTTTAGCTTTTTCTTTTAATCCTTCAATATTTTCAAATAACCATGTCAGCTTTGTCGCTGAAAAATATGGATCCAAAACCAGCCCCGTCTTTTTCCTAATCATTTCTTCTTTTCCTTGTGATTTTAATCTTTGACAGATTTCATCACTTTGGCGTGATTGCCAAACAATAGCATGATAAACAGGCTGTCCTGTTTTTTTATCCCATACAACTGTCGTTTCTCTTTGATTAGTAATACCAATTGCAGCAATTTGTTCAGGTTTGATATTGGCCATCTGTAATGTTTCTGTCATTACAACAAGTGTTGATAGCCAAATTTCATTAGCATCATGTTCTACCCATCCTGGTTGAGGAAAATATTGTTTAAACTCTCTTTGTGCAGACATCACCTGTCTTGCATTTTTATCATATAAAATTGTTCTTGTGCTTGTTGTCCCTTGGTCAATTGCTAAAATATATTTTTCCACTGCTTTCACCTCATTTCTATTTTAACATATCAATCACTTTATTTTAATTACTTTTTAAAGTTGTTTCATTCGGCTTCTTTTTTTATATTTTTTTCATTTAAAAAAAGTAAATGAACATTTTTATGTGTATATATAGTAGAGGGATAAACTTTATAAGAGATGTTGTTTACTTAAAGCAAATATATGTTATAATATGTTTGTCCCCTATATTATATAGAAATGGGGTGTTCAGTATTTTTTCAGCAGTACATAATGACTATC
>CATOPA010000098.1 GCA_951801965.1 uncultured Erysipelotrichaceae bacterium
TAGATGTTGATGGAACATTAACATCAGAATCAGGAAATGTAAGTGAAAGAGTAGAAAAAGCAATCAAACAAATGAGAGATCAAGGTCATTATGTATTTTTGTGTACAGGAAGACCATGTATTGGCATTAGATCTTTATTACATATTGGGTTTGATGGATATATTTGTAGTGCAGGAGGATATGTTGAAGTTCGTGGGCAAAAAATATATGAATCTTGTTTAAGTGATGAGGATTTAAAGCTAGCGAGAGATACTTTTGAAAAAAATCATGTTCTTTATAATTTGGAAACAAACTATAAAACTTTTCAAAGTGAAGAAATGGACAGAGAGTTTGTAAAATTTCAATTGAAAAATGGAGAAATGAATTCAGAAATGAACAGACTCATCAATGAACAAAAAGAAATGTTTAATATTTATTCACTTGAAGACTATGATCAAAAACCAGTACCTGTACAAAAATTGAGCTTCATTGCTCAAAAAGAAGAAGATTTAAAAGAACCAAGACAACTTTTAGAAGATAAATTTCATGTTGTTGTTCATGATATTTTTTCTAAAGATACAATTAATGGTGAAATTATAGCAAAAGGAACTGATAAAGGACAGGCAGTTTTAAAAGTCATGGATTATTTAAATATCCCTATAGAAGAAAGTATCTGCTTTGGTGATAGTATGAATGACTATGAAATGATAAAAGTATGTCATCATGCTGTTGTTATGGGTAATGGAACAGAAGAATTAAAAAAATATGCAACAACGGTTTGTGAAAGTGTTTATAATGATGGTGTTTATCACGAATTAAGAAGATTAGGTTTATGTGATTAGAAGGTAAATATGCCTTTTTTATTTATTCATCTTTGTACAGGATCATCATATTTTCTTTAGTTAACGATTCCATAATTTTTGCTTCTTCTGCAATAGCACTCAATTCAATATGATTCAATTTACAAAAGTTTCTAATCGGATAACTGTTAAATATACTTTCAATTTCTTCCTTTAAATCAGAAAAAACTTTATCTATCTTTTTTTGTATCTCAATATGATCTGATACAGGCTTAAAAAACATATAAACAAGAGTTTTTTGCTCTTTAGAATGAGCTGCAATTCCTAATAAATGACATAAAAACTGTTTGATATCAAACATTGAATAAGTTTTATTAATTCCAAAAACAGATAAAGGAATCTTAAATTCTTTTTCATTATTATTTTGTAGTTGTTTAAAGCCAAATTGATTATGACACCCATAAATGAGATTCCAATACTTGTTTTTCATAATGATATGATGTGCATCAAATATTTCGTGACATTTTGCTTCAATAAAAATATTTTCATTTTGAACATATGCATCTAATTGAGGAGCAATACCAGTAATACCTTCAATTTTACATTCATATTCAAATTTCACCTCACCTGTACCATTTATTGCGCTTGCTCCATCTTTTAAAGCTAAAAAACAAAGTCTAGATGATGATGCGACACTTGCCATTTTTGGTGGTAGTTTTCCATATCTTCCCATATGTTCAATCAGCTCACTACCTTTTCCATCACAATAAGCACAAAATGCTTTATGATAGTGTGATGATTTCATATCTTCTATAAATTTGAAAAAAGATTGCTTGTTATAATAATTATTATATGTTTTTGAAGTTTCTAAAATAGTATAACCAAAATGGTCATTTCCTATTGTTTTTGCAATGTTCTCTTTAATTATATTATCAAATTCTTCTTTTTTCATTATTATATACTCCTTTTTTATGATGACTGTACAAACAGATTATAATATGCAATACTTATCATTTCAATCACTATTATATACAGTTAAGAAAGTGAAAAAATGCTATCATAGGATTTTTCTTGAAAGGCGTTTTTGTCATAGTAGGATTGATATATGACATATGCAGATGGTTAGGCACAATAATTAACTTAGTGCTACTAGAAAAGGTAAGGAATGGGAGTTCCTTACCTAATGTCATGTTTTTTGATTTATAAACAGATGACAATACATAATTGACTTCGTTTCAATTTTCAAATATTTATACTTGTTTAATATCCTTATAAACATCAAAAGAGCTTGCCATAATAAGATATAAAAATCCTGTATTGACAAAGAAAACAGTATAATCCAATACACCATGAACTAAAATCATGACTGTAAAAGAAACGACTAAAGAAACAAGAGTTATATCGATCTTACTTTTCCATAATTGATACAATGCCTTTATATTTGAATAAATATATGGAGCAATAGTTAAAAGTCCAACAGCTCCAAAACAAAGCAAAGGATCTAAATAAATACTATGGGCATGTTCTGTAGGATGTCCATTATACAAAGGATATATATGCATATATGTCATTGGACCTTCACCAAATAAAGGATGTTTGGCAATGTTTTTAATGGCAACATCCCATATATCTGTACGTGTAAAGAAATAATCTATAATATTATCAACACGTGGGAATGATGAAGGATTGATTAAAAAGTAAATGGCAATAAGGCATATACATGCAAGTATTGATAAACATGTCTTATAATGTTTATCAACAATAAGCATGACCAATATCCCTGCAGCAAGTGTAGGCCAAGCACTACGACATGCTGTTAAAAGTAACATAAATAAGTTAATAAAAATAATACTTAGATAGTAAAGGAATCTTTTATAATCTTTCTTAATATCCTTGATTTTTAATATTTTATAAAATGTAATACATACAAAGAATTCAATCATCATGGCATAATAATTTGCATTAAAGAAAAATGAATTAATACGATCTTGAGGACGATTGAAAATGATAATTTCAAGTGTATCAATGTCAAAAGAATTCAAAATATTAATATATTCTACCATACCATATAAAGCAGCCAAAACACTTAAAACAATAATACAGTTTGTTATAAATTCAAAGAGTTCTGATGTAATATGCATACGATAATAGAGAATAAAAGATAAAATAAATAATAAACCAACACTACAAGCAACACCATAATAATTTTTATATATAAAAGAAACTATACAACTTAATAAACAAAAATAAATAATATATTGGCTATGATGTATCTTTCTATAAGCTTCTTGTATTTCTCCTTTTAATAATAGACGTATTGTTAAAAAGATTAAAACACCTCCACACATATAAAAAGGAAGAAACATAGAAAATATTGCAACAACAATATATCTTTGATTGTGTGTAAAATGAGATTTGATATAATCTAAACCAAAAATAATAACACCTCCCAAATGTATCTCTATTTTACAACATTTCATAATTTATGTATACTATAAAAAACAAACATAACAAAAATGTAAGAAAAGAAGAGGGAATTATGTACAAATATCTATATATTTATAATTATGAGCCAAGAGAACAAGCCTTATGTGAAATGGAATTTAAAAGAATATTTCATACTGATATGACTTCTAAATACTTTTTAACAAACCAATACTTTGATTATTGCCGTAGTGTTTATATAAGAGGAAGATTAGATATTATAGCTTCTTCTTGTGATATCAATGAAGTGATTCAGACTATTGAAGAGCAACACTTATATTACTTAGATTTTAAAGTGATTTATTTAAAAAATGAAATCACACATGTTCATTATCAGACAGCCATGGAATATTGTAAAAAATTAGCTTTTCCTATAGATGGTTCAGTAAACATGCAAAAACCACAAACTGTTTTTGCATTAACAAAACTACAAGAACAATGGTATTTTGGTATTTATCATGATGAATCGGTATGGAATTTAAGAAGTCATAAACCACATTCTTATTCTCATTCATTAAATATCAGAGATGCAAGAACAGCAGTCAATATAGCGATAGGAAATGATTTATCATTAAAGGTAGTAGATCCTTGTTGTGGGGTGGGAACAGTTGTTTTAGAAGCATTAAGCATGGGTATTGATATAGAAGGATATGATATTAATCGTTATGTATCTTATCAAGCAAGATTAAACTTAGAATATTTTGGTTATGATCCTTTAAAGATACAAAAGAAAGATATGTTAAAAATTGAAAAAACATATGATGTTGCTATTATGGATATACCTTATGGTGTTTATAGTCCTTTTACATATCAGCAACAACAAGAATTATTACAGAAGTCTTATTTTCTTGCTCATCAATTGGTATTGATTTCTCATATTGATATGAACAAGGAATTAGAAAGAATAGGATATGAGATTATAGATCAAGCATCAATTATGAAAGGAAACTTTAAAAGATATGTCACATTTTGTCGAAAAGTGATATGATAAGTGGGGAGGGATCCTATGAAGCATATATTTATGATGAATGATACAAAAAAACATCATGATTTTGAAATACATATTCATGATATTATGAAAGACTATGACTATGATATTGTTTATACAACATCTATTCAAAAAAGTATTCAATACATAAAAAATTATCCCTATAAAGCAAGATTTTATGCTGTAGGAGGAGATGGAACTATCAATGGTATTATACAAGGATTAGTTCATAGCCACCATGAATTTGTTCCTATTCCTTTAGGAACAGGAAATGATTTTTGTCGTATGTTAACAAAAGAAAAAGATCCTAGAAAAGTATTAAAAAACTCATTATTAGGAAAAGTGAAACTTATTGATACCATTCAATTAAATGATATGTATTTTATTAATTCTGCATGTTTTGGATTAGACAGTGTGATTGCAAATCATGTTCATGATACTCCAAATATTCCCTTTGTTCCTGAATCAAAAAGTTACATTGTTTCTATATTGCAGCATGTTTTACAATATCAACATGATGAAGTGACAATTATAAGTGAAGGAAAATGTTTATTTCAAGGGAAGGTCATTTTATGTACTGTCAATAATGGACAGTATTATGGAGGGGGATTTCCTATTATTCCTCATGCTTCTATTGATGATGGATATATGGATATTTGTGCTGTGGATCAGCTACCTAAAGCAAAGATTCCTTATATGATAACAAAGTTATTAAAGAAAAATCTTTATCATCGTAAAGAAGTTCATTACTTTAAAGTCAAGGAAGCAACAGTCATTTGTGCAAATCACTGTAATATTGATGGAGAAGAAAAAAAGTATGATGAGTATTACTTCAACATACTTCCTCAAAGTCTTCAAGTTGTGACTTTTACTGATGAGAATCTGTCTTAATATACAATTCAACATAACCACAAGATTTACAGATGGCTACTTTCAAAGGATATTCAATCTTTTTGAGGTCATCTGTTTTTTCTACAACATTTAAGTCAGTTAATGCTTGTGCAGAGTCTTTTAAATAACAGTCTTCTTTCATCAATTGTTGGCATTTTGGACAAATCATCATTCTTATCACCTCATTTTTATTATATCGTAAAAAGTCGAGATGACCTAATATAATTTTATTTTTATATAAAATACATTATTTTCCGTTTTATTAGACAAAAATTATGTTATAATGGGTGAGGAGTGTGATAAGATGATAAAACTTGAAGAAGTCACAAAGGTTTATAAAACTGGTGTTTGTGCAGTGAACAACATGAGTGTAGATATTGGACCTGGTGAGTTTGTTTATGTTATTGGACCAACTGGAGCAGGAAAATCTACTTTCATTAAATTATTATATAGAGAAGAAAAAGCAACATCTGGTAAGGTTATTGTTGCTGGAAAAGATGTTTCTAAAATTAAAGATAGAAAAGTTCCTTATTTTAGAAGAAATATTGGGATTGTTTTCCAAAACTTTAGATTATTACCTAAAAAAACAGTTTTTGAAAATGTTGCTTTTACATTAGAGGTCACAGATACACCTCGTTCTGAAATCAGAAGAAAGGTAAGAAAAACACTAGAGCTTGTTGGTTTAGAAGATAAAGCCAATGCTTTTCCTCATCAGTTATCAGGGGGGCAACAACAGCGTGTTGCGATTGCCAGAGCAATCGTTAATAACCCTAAAGTATTGATTGCTGACGAACCAACAGGAAATCTAGATCCTGAAACATCTATTGAAATTATTGAATTGCTAGAAACAATCAATGAAGTGAATCATACAACAATTCTTGTTGTTACACATGATAAAGAAATTGTTCAAAAATACAAAAAAAGAACAATTTTAATTGAAGATGGATGTATCAAAACAGATACAAGTATGGGAGGTTATTTACATGGAGCTCATTAGTTGTATAAAGAACTTTCCAAAGCATTGTAAAACAGCATTGCAAAATATATGGCGAAATGGTGTTATGTCTATTTCTTCTATTTTTGCAGTCATGATTACATTAGTATTGATTGCTGTTATTGGAGTTGTTGCTATCAATATTCAAGATATGACTTATAATATTGAAGACAGCTTAACAATTTATGTAAAAATGGATCGTGAATTAAGTGATAAAAAAGCTCAAGAAAAACAAGCAGATATTGAAAAGCTTGCCGGAGTCAAAAAAGTCACTTTCTCTTCTAAAGATGATGAATTAAATAAATTAATTGAATCACAAAATGAAGATGGACAAAAGCTTTTTGAAACATATAGAAAAAATAATCCATTAGGAGCAGCTTATGTTGTAGAAGTCAATAATGCAAAAGACTTAGAAACCATTGCTGAACAAATCAGAAATATAGATAATGTCAATGAAGTCAATGCTGGTGGTTCATCAACATCATCACTTGTGAGTACATTAGAAACAGTGAGAAATGGTGGAGCTATATTTGTAGGAGCACTCACAATCATTGCATTATTAATGATTGCTAATACAATTAAGTTAACAATTACATCAAGACAGACAGAAATCAGTATTATGCGTATGGTAGGTGCAAGTAACTGGTACATAAGATTACCTTATATGTTAGAAGGAATTTTTATAGGAATATTAGGTTCAATCATTCCTATTATCATTATTTATTTTGGTTATAACTTTGTATATGAAAGTTCAGCAGGACTTTTACCAGCTATGTTGACGCTTCGTGATCCATTTCCATTTATCTGGCAATGTTCTGGCATCTTAGTTGGATTAGGTAGTGGTGTTGGTTTATTTGGAAGTTTTGTTTCTGTAAGAAAGTTCTTAAAATTTTAAAAAAGCAAGTGATAGACAAAAATCTATCACTTTTTATTTTTCGCTTATTTTTGTAAGAAGTTCAATAATTTTGTCATTCTGATTAATTATCTTTTGATTCATTTCTTTACTTTCATTATTTTGTTGAATAATAATTTCATTTTGTTCAATAAGTTTATCTGATTTATCTTTTTGATCAAGAAGCTGACGTATGATGACTAAACCTTGATAATATAAACTATATAAAGAAGCTTTTTCAGAGTATGAAGAATATGTTTTAATATTATTTTGAAGCATGGTTATCATTATTCTTTTTCCTTCATTATCAAGCCTATCAAAACCAAATTTTTCTAGAACCTCTTCCTGTTTTTTTCAATATCAGCATCATTTGAAATTTCAGTGTCAAATTTTTTACGCATATTTATATCTTCCCTTATTGAGAATAATTATATTATAGGTAAAATAACTTATCAACATATAATCTGCTAATAGTCAATTAGCTTTTTTTATATTAGAAGAATACTTTTAGAGTTTTAAGATACATGTTGAGACATCTTTATTTTTATGTGATTTTTAAAGAAAAAAAGAAAAGGAATAAAAAAAACAAAAAAATAAAAAAGAATAAAAAGAAGGAAAGCTAAGCTATAGAATGATAAAAAACTCTGTGCTAAGATGAAATTGTCAAGGGTAATCTTGACTGAATCAAACTGGCCAGTTGATTCCTTATATCAAAGGAGGTATGTCATATGATTGACAATGAAGAGGATGTCTTTCATCAGATCTCTGATAC
>CATOPA010000099.1 GCA_951801965.1 uncultured Erysipelotrichaceae bacterium
GCCTTACTCATAGCCACTAGCCCTGCTTTATCACCATCCAAACAAAGACAAGCATGATTTGTCAAACGACGTAATGACTGGATATGTTCCTTTGTCAGAGCTGTTCCCATAATAGCAACAGTATTCTCTATACCTGCTTTATACATAGCAATCACATCCATAAATCCTTCTAGCAAATAAACAAATCCCTCTTTCTTTACAGCTTCTTTACATTGATGATAATGATAAAGCGTTTGTCCTTTTATAAAAATTTCTGATTCAGGAGAATTCATATATTTACTATCAGTTTGTGTTGGTTTATAAATTCTTCCACTAAAACCAACAATCTGACCTTGCCAATCATATAAAGGAAACATAATACGATCATTGAATCGATCAAAATGCTTTTGTGATTCAATAACCAACCCAGATTTTATCATATCTATTTCTTGATACCCTAATTTTGAAAATGATTGGTATAATACAGAATCAATTGGTGCATAACCAATTTGAAATTCTTTGATAATTTCATCTGTAAAATGTCTTTTCGCAAGATAAGCTTTCGCCTCTACACCTCTTTTTGTATTTAAGTAGTAACTATAAATTTTCTGTGCCTCACTGTGCATTTGATAAAGTGTAACATATTCTTTAGGAATCGGCTTTTTTTCTACATCCAAATGATAATCACTTAAATCAATATGACCCATTTCAGCAACTTTTTTAACAGCTTCTAGATATGATATCTTTAAATACTTTTGCAGAAATGTAAAAACATTTCCACCAGTATGACAAACAAAACACATAAAGATTTGTCTATCTACACTAATTGATAATGATGGTCTTGTATCATCATGAAAAGGACATACTGCTTTATAATTTCTTCCACTTTTTTCTAAAGGAAGATATTCTCCTATCACATCTACAATATCGACACTTTGTCTTATTTCATTGATTTTTTCTTGTGATAGACGCATCCTATATGTCCTCCTTCATTTAAAATTCTACTTTTTTTGAAAGATAATCTTTCAATTCATGAATAGATAAACGAATCTGTTCCATTGTATCTCTATCTCTTAATGTCACTGATTGATCGTTTTCAGTATCAAAATCAACAGTAATACAATATGGTGTTCCAATGGCATCCTGACGACGATAACGTTTTCCAATTTGTCCAGCCACATCAAATTCAACTGCAAAATCTTTAGCAAGCATTGTATAAATTTCCATTGCCTTTTCACTTTGTTTTTTTGTAAGTGGTAAAATAGCAGCTTTGATTGGTGCAACTGCAGGATGAAGATGCATCACAGTACGTGTTTCTTTTTCTAATTGTTCTTCATCATAAGCATCAGCCAAAACAGCTAAAAATAAACGATCTGCTCCTACTGATGGTTCAATAACATATGGAATATATTTTTGATTTGTTTCTGGATCTAAATATTCTAAGTTTTTCTTAGAAAATTCTTGATGTCTTGACAAATCATAATCAGTTCTATCAGCAATACCCCAAAGCTCTCCCCACTTTAAAGGTGCTGGATATAAATATTCTATATCACTTGTTGCCTTAGAGTAGAAAGAAAGTTCTGCTTGTTCATGATCTCTAAAGTGTAAATGATCAGCTTTCAATCCTAAATCTAATAAAAACTGCATACATCCATTTTTCCAATAATCAAACCATTCTAAATCAGTATCTGGTTTACAGAAAAATTCCAATTCCATTTGTTCAAATTCTCTTGTTCTAAAAATAAAATTACCTGGTGTGATTTCATTTCTAAATGACTTCCCAATTTGTCCAATTCCAAAAGGAACTTTTTTTCGAGTTGTTCTTTGAATGTTTTTAAAATTAACAAAAATTCCTTGAGCAGTTTCAGGACGTAAATACACTGCATTTTTTTCTCCCTTCACAGTTCCCATTTCTGTTTTAAACATTAATTCAAATTCACGAATATCAGTAAAATCTTCACTTCCACAATCTGGACATTGAATATGATGTTCTCTAATGAAATTCATCATTTCTTCAGGTTTCCATCCATCACTATGAATACTTGAATCATAGTCTTCAATCAACTTATCAGCACGATGTCTCGTTTTACAATTTTTGCAATCTATTAATGGATCACTAAATCCCCCTACATGTCCACTCGCTTCCCATACTCGAGGATTCATAAATATTGCAGAATCCAATCCAACATTATAAGGTGATTCTTGAATAAATCTTTTCCACCACAATCTTTTAATATTATTTTTCATTTCAACACCTAATGGTCCATAATCCCAAGTATTAGCGAGACCATCATAAATTTCTGAACCTTGATAAACAAAACCAGAATTTTTTGCATGTGCAACCAACTTTTCCATATCTTTCTTTTCCATAGTTTGACTCCTTTTTATTTTTCGCATATAAAACGAAAGACTCAGCATCAAGCCAAGTCACAATCATCCTTATTTTATATTAACGTTCTATTTATACCCTTATAGTAGTTAATTGTCAACCAACTATAAGTGTACATCATAGATAAGTTCTTTCATTTAACCATTCTAAAATATCTAAATAGACTTCATTTTTATCTTTCTCAAAAAGCAATGCATGCCTCTTTTCTTTAAAAACTTTTAATGTGACATCCTTCACAGGAACTTTTTTATATTTTTCAGCCAACGCAGGCATGCCTATAGCAGTTGGATCTTTTTCCCCCATAGCAATATAAATTGATAAATGCTGGGGCGTTCTTTTTATAAAATCATCATTATTAACTTCATAAATACTTCTTACAATATCACGATATCCTTGTATTGTGTAAGAAAAATGAGTCATAGGATCATTTAAAAACTTATTTTTTTCATCTTCATCACTCGTCAGCCAGTCAACACTACTAGAAGAATAACTTATCTTCTTATTGCGACTATTTGTCAAAGCTTTAAAAAATGCATCTGCTTTATGAGAAGGTCCTTTTAACATTTTCATTAAATAAAGATATCCTCGTTTGATAAATCGATGCTCTATTTTTGCTGGAGTTCCTAACAATATAGCCCCTTCAATATAATCACCATACTCTACCATATACTTTCTAATAAGAACAGATCCAAGATTTACTCCCAACAAAAAATAGGGAACATCAGGATAATTTTCTCTCACAACCATTAATAAATGATGCATATCTTTCACTAAGTTTTCTGGTCCATGTTCTTCTCCAAAATATCCTTGTTCAAAATCAATCAATGATTTACCATGTCCAACAAAATCACTGACAACAACAACAAATCCTTGATTAAGTAAAAAAGAAGCAAAATGTTCATAAAGGTCTGCATGTTCACTTAATCCATGATGAATTTGAATAACACCCTTTGTTCTTATAATGACTTTTGGTTCATAAACATAATAGCGAACATGAACATGCATACATGATGTATATGTTTCAATATATTTCATCTTGATTTCCCCTTTCTTAAAGGACGAAACTGCCCCTTAGGTTTAATCAATGCTTTTGAATGAAAACCAATCAAGTCTTGTCTATTTGCTTGAATCAATGCCTTATAAACAAGATGATAATTTTTTGGATAGCGATATTGCATCAATGCTCTTTGCATTGCTTTTTCTTCTGGACTTTTTGCAACATAAACATGACTCATATCTCGAGGATCTAAACCAGTATAATACATAGCTGTAGATAAAGTTCCAGGAGTTGGATAAAAATCTTGAACCTGTTCAGGAATATGATGAATATCTCTTAAATATTCAGCCAGTTCAATAGCGCTGTTAAGATCACATCCTGGATGCGATGACATCAAATAGGGAACAAGGTATTGTTCTTTATGTAATTGTTTGTTTAAAAGATAATATTTATCAACAAACTTTTCATACAATTGACGTCTTGGTTTACCCATTTTATCTAAAACCTGATCACTAATATGTTCAGGAGCAACTTTTAGCTGACCACTAATATGATGTTCAATCAATTCCTTAAAAAACTGATCATGAGGATCATACATCAAGTAATCATAACGAATTCCAGAACGAATAAACACTTTTTTAACACCTTCTAGATTTCTCAGTTTTCTCAACAATGACAAATAATCACTATGATCAACATTTAAGTTTTGACATGGTTTTGGCCATAAACACTGTTGACGAGGACATGCTCCATGCTTTTTTTGTTTTTCACAACTCGTTTGTCTAAAATTTGCTGTAGGCCCACCAACATCATGAATATAACCTTTAAAATCAGGATCTTGAATCATCAATTTTGCTTCATCAATCAACGATTCATGAGAACGTGTTTGAATAATTCTTCCTTGATGAAAATTCAAAGCACAGAAATTACACGCTCCAAAACATCCCCTATTACTAATTAATGAAAAACGTACTTCCTCTATCGCAGGTATATAATCATACATAGGATGGAATGTTCTTTGATATGGTAAAGCATATGTATCATCAAATTCAGTCTGTGTTAAAGGTCGATTAGGGCGATTTTGGACGATATAAAATCCTTGATAAGGTTCTACCAACGTTTTAGCATTATAATGATCAGTATGATAATACTGAGTTTGAAAAGACTTAGCATAAGATGTCTTATCTAAAGAAATCTCATCAAAAGATGGAAGCATTATATAATCTTGAGGAACGGCAGACAAATCTTTGACTTTAAAAACAGTGCCATCTAAATATGTTAAATACTTTGCCTCAATACCTGCATCCAATGCTTCAGCAATTTCTATGATACTGTTTTCTCCCATACCATACATAAGTAAGTCAGCATTAGCATCTACTAAAATAGACTTTCTTACTTTATCATCCCAATAATCATAATGGGCTAAACGTCTCAAACTAGCCTCAATACCACCAATAAGAATTGTTGTGTCTTTATACGCTTCTCTAATTTTTTGACTGTAAACAATAACTGCACGATCTGGTCTTTTTCCCATAATACCATTATTAGAATAATTATCTTTTTTACGTCTTTTTTTAGAAACACTATAATGATTCACCATTGAATCAATATTTCCACTAGACACTAAAAAACCTAGTCGTGGTTTCCCAAAACGTTTAAAATCATCCAACCGATGCCAATCAGGTTGAGCTAAAAAACAAACTTTAAAACCTCGACTTTCTAAAACTCTTGTAATAATCGCAGCTCCAAAGGATGGATGATCAACATAGGCATCCCCACTCACATAAACAAAGTCTGGTTGCTGCCACCCTCTAGAATACATTTCCTCTCTTGTTGTTGGTAAAAATTCTCCCATAATTTTCTCCCCTTTATATCCATTTATTATACACCAAAATAGAAAGAAGAAAAATAAAATTGTGTAGTTTTCTACACAATTTGTTGAATAAATAATGATGTTTTCAAAGTGACTCCACTATATTCTTCAATAAATCCATTCATAATAGGAACTAGCTTCTTGATAATTTCTTTATCTATATGAATGTCACTAATATTTTTCATAGGAATCTTATGGATATGACGAAATGCCTTTAAAACTTCTTTATCTAATGTAGAATGATGTCCTTGATGTTGATAACATAAAAAGCCACCATCTACAACTGAAAGAGCTGTCACTTGTGTCAAGTCACAAATAACACAACCATCAACACAAGGATTAATACCATTATCTTCTAATATAAAAACTTGAAAAAGAAGATAAACAAGTAAAGGCATATATCCTTGATGAAGAGCATTCAAAGCTTCAAATAAAATTTCAAATGCCTTTTCATCAGGTTGATTTTCTTCAATATAACGATAATAATATTCTAAAATATATTGAGCAACAATTTCACTTTCTAAATGCTCCTGTATATGACGATAATGATGAATAGGATAAGCTCTTATTAATGAACTTAAACCCTTTTTTAAAGAAATTGTCAATTCACTTAGCATCATCATTTGACATCCTCTCGCATTCTTACTGCTCATCTTTTGAATGCCTCTTGCATGTATACCTATTTTTCCATATTCTTTTGTATAAACATGCAAAATCATATCATTATCTTTATAAGGTGTTCTCTTTATAATAATACCTTGTGTTTGTACATCATGAATAGTCATCTTCATTATAACCAAATTCTTTAAGATACTTTTGTTTATTACGCCAGTCTTTTTCAACCTTGACAAATAATTCTAACTGTACAGGTGTTTGTAAAAAACGTTTCATATCTCGACGCGCATTTTGTTTGATTTTCTTTATCATAGTTCCCTGTTTTCCTATTAATATTGCCTTTTGACTTGGTCTATCAACAACGATTGCCGCCATGATATAAACTCCATCTTCATCTTCTTCCATTTTCTCAATAACAATAGCAACACTATGTGGAACCTCTTCATGAGTAAAATAAAGAATCTTTTCACGAATAAATTCTGCCATAATGAATCTTTCTGGATGATCAGTAATATGATCTTTTGGATAGTACATCACCCCTTCAGACAAATCATTTTTAATAACATCAAGCAAATGCTCAATATTTTCCCCAGTTGTTGCACTTATAGGAATGATTTCCTTAAAATCAAATAATGCCTTCCATTCTAATAATTTGCTCATCAAAGCTTCTTTAGACAACAAATCAATCTTATTTAATATCAAATAAACTGGACCATCTGCTTCTTTTAATCTTTTTGCAATAAATCTATCACCCTTACCAATTTTTTCATCAGCAGCAACAATAAGTAAAATCAAATCTACTCCATAAATACTATTCAATGCATTCGTATTCATAAAAAAGCCTAAAGCATCTTGTGGTTTATGAATACCTGGAGTATCCATAAAAATAATTTGAGCCTCATCATCAGTATAAATTCCCTGTATTGTATTTCTTGTCGTTTGTGCAGTTGATGATGTGATAGCTAACTTTGTCTTTAAAATATGGTTTAACAATGTTGATTTCCCTACATTTGGTCTTCCTATAATACTTACAAATCCTGACTTAAATATCATAAATTTTCTCCTGTAAATGCTCTTGGTAATAATTCTTGTATATTTGTAACTTCAAAGTAATCTTTGCATCCTAGTAAAAGTGGTGTACTTGGATCCAACAGCTCAGCCAATACTTGACGACATGCTCCACATGGTGAAATTAAAGGCAAACAATCTGCGACAATTGCTAAGGCAACAATATCTTCCTTATGGTATCCTTGACAATAAGCTTGAAAAACAGCATTTCTTTCTGCACACATTGATGAACCATAAGCAGCATTTTCAATATTGCATCCATGAATAATTTGACCATTTTTCAACAAAAGACTTGCTCCAACCTGAAACTGTGAATAAGGAGCATATGCTTTTTGACGTGCAATAAATGCCTCATCAATTAACATTTGATAATTCATAATAACTCCCTCTCTATCTTCAATTGCTCTAAAATTTGTCTTTGCAATGCAAACATCTCCTTTTCCTCTTCTTCATTCATATGGTCATAACCTAAAAGATGCAAAAGTCCATGTAGCATTAAAAAACACATCTCACGTTTTATAGAATGACCATATTCTTGGGATTGCATAAGAGCATGATCATAAGAAATAAAAATATCACCTATGCTTCTTGGCATACCTTCTATATAAAACTGATCACTATCTTCTAAAGCAAAACTAATCACATCTGTTGAACGATCAATATGACGATAATGCTTGTTTATCTCATGTATCTTTTCATCATCAACAATAATACATGACATCTCAATGTCACCTTCAATATTAAGATAGTTCAATGTTTTTTCAATAATCTTTAAAAATTGTTCTTCATAACTTACATCACATAAATT
>CATOPA010000100.1 GCA_951801965.1 uncultured Erysipelotrichaceae bacterium
AAGGAGTATGGCATTATTTGATGATTTAACAAAAAAAGCAGCTAAGTTTACAGAAGAAGCAATCGATAAGACACATGAATTTGCAGGGACAGCCAAAATAAAGTTAAAAATTAAGAACTTGCAATCGGATAGAGATGATGTTTATAGAGAATTAGGTCAATACTATTTAAAATTGATTGAATCAGAAAACTCAATAGATGCTGAGGTTGCCGAAATGAGAAATCGTATTTATAATTATAATGCTGAGATAGCTGAATTAGAAAAAGAAATTGATGAATAGTTTTATAAAAGATGAAAATATGAAAAAATTTCATCTTTTTGTTTTATAAACCGAAAAAACGGTGTTAAAATAGGGTTGTATTCGTTTTCTGATATCATTATTCCTTATAATAGTGGTATAAGGAGATGAGATTATGAAAAGAAGTTATCAAACAGTAACAGAATTAACATTAGCTATAAAGAAGCAATATATTTTCCAATTATCAAATGATGAAACAGTTATTTTCTTTATGAATGAAAAACAGTTATATCATTACGTAGCAAATCATCAAGAATTATATACAAAAGCTATGAAGCAGCTGTATGCTACAAAAAATTATGAACAACTAGAAAAAATTCTTTGTTTAATGAATTGTTTTTTTCATCATCAAGATTATATAAGTGTCAAGAAAGATTTACTTTCTAAACTTTTGCATTACCCCTTGACACTTCAACACTATTGTATTATTAGACATTTGATTGATTTTGAAAATATACCATTATCAAAAATAGTAGAGACTTTGTATCATTATGGTATGAGTCAAGAAGAATGTGCAAAGGTTTGCTTATTGGAGGATAATGAAAGTCTTGCTTGTGATTATCTCAAGCAGCTTGATTGTTGTCAAAATGAAAATATTCTTCGTTTATTATGCAGTTTGAGTCTGTATGAATATTTATCATTGATGAGTGATTATAGAAGAAAGGAAAAGAATTATCAATTGATGGTTCAGTAGGAAAAATAATGGGAAAAAGAATGTATTATATTTTAAAAATGATTTTGGAATGTGATGATGGATTGAGTGGACAACAGATTGTTATGAAATTAAAAGAGTATGATATAGATCTTGATGTCAAAACAGTATATTCATGTATTCAACATATTAATGCGTTCTTTTTTGAATGGATTCATAGTGATATTATTATTTCTAAAAAAAGACATGGTTTTATGATTCATAAAGATATTTTTACTGATGGAGAATGTCAATTTTTATTAGATAGTATTACTTTTCATCATGATCTTTTGGATGAAGATAAAAATACCTTAAAACAAAAACTTCTTTTTTGGGCATCTTGTCCCCAACAAAAAAGATTAATTTCTTTCCCTTCTAAAGGAAAAGAATTACATTTTTCTTTGTTTATCAATTTAACGACAATTATGAAAGCTATTGAAAATAAAAAAATGATAACTTTTCAGTATATTAACTATGATATTTATAAAGAAACATTGCACGAAATCCCTTCACAACATGGAAATATTGACGATCAATATATTCTTTCCCCTTATCAGATTATTTTACAAAATAATCATTATTATATTGTTGGGTATAATGAAAAATACAAAGAACAATTGTCGATATATCGTATAGATAGAATGCGACATGTGACTATGATAAAAAAAGCTCTTAAAGAAGTGAGAGAACAATATGATATGGTGTGTGAAATAGAAAAAATGACAAACATGTATCCCTCACAAGAAAAAGATACATTAAAAATAGAGTGTGATAAAAAGACATTAAGAGAAGTTGTTTCACGTTTTGGAATGAATGTCTATGCGAAAAAGGTTTATGATAATTCTTATTATATTGAAATTGAGGACGTTTCTATTTCACAAGGATTAATTGGATGGATTATGATGCTACAAGATCAAATTAGGGTGATTGGACCACTGTCTTTAAAAAGAGAACTGAAACAAAAAATATTAAAAATGTCAGAAATATATAAAGATGTTGAATGACCTTATTTCTATAAAAAGAATTTGTCTGATACATCCGTTTATCTTTATATTCTGTTAAGAAGAGTCAAGTAAAATTATCTTGTATTTTTATAAAAGTTATTCTAAAATAAATCTAAGATAAAATTAAGGAAAAATTTCACAAGTATATTGGCTGAGTCATTTTAGCAATGGGTGATATTTTTGGGTTAAGGTGAGGAGTATGGTTATATTAAAGATATTTAATAATAATAGTATTGCTGCTTTGTCAGAAAACAAACAAGATATTATTATTACAGGAGCTGGGATTGGATTTGGTAAAAAAGTAGGAGATATTGTTGATGAGGGTAAAATTGAAAGAAAATATGTTCTTCAAGATGAATATAAAAAGAGGTTTGAACAATCATTAGAGAGCATTCCAACAGTTTATTTTGAAATAACACATCAAATTGTAAAAAGAGCCACAGTAATTCTTCAAACAGATTTTAGTAGTGAAGTATTTCTAGCTATTACAGATTGTATTTCTTTTGCAATTAAACGTAAAAAAGAAGCAAGCTATTTACCAAATATTATCCTTAATGAAACAAAAGTTTTATATAAAAAAGAATATGAAATAGGCCTTTTAGCATTAGAATATATTCGAGAAAAAACAGGCGTTCAACTAGGTGAAGATGAAGCAGGATACATTGCTCTCCATTTAGCAACCTTTACTCTATCGAATCAAAAAAGAAATGTGATAAAGATTGTTGCATTCACAAAAGAAGTGATTGAAATTATTCAAAAAACAATGAACTGTAATATATCAGAGGACACGCTTGCATATGCACGTATATCTACTCATTTAAAGTATCTTGGAGAACATATTTTTAGAAACGAAAGTGTTTCTATAGAGGATACAACTTATGATATTAGGGAAATTTTGAAAGAGAATGAGAAACTTGCCTTATGTATGAGGCGTATTGTGAAACTGATAGAGAGAAGATATGATTATACTTTAAGTCCAGATGAACAAACATATTTATGTATACATATAAAAAGAAATATAATTTAAAGATTGAAATAAACAGACTTCATACTTTTTTGTTGACAAAATAATTTGCATAAAGGTATAATACTTGTATAAGGATTGTTACTATTTAATTAGGCGAGACCAAAAGATATTTTAATATGTCTTTTGATCTCGTTTTTTGCTTTCTAAAATAAAATTTGTGCAAGGAGGGATACATTACAATTATTAATAAGCAATTATGACAATCAATATGATAAAAGGATAAAAAAGGAGTGAGAAGAATGAAGAGAGAAAAATTTTTAAGAAAAACAATAGTCGTGTTTTTAACTGTCATGATGTTAGGAACTTTAGTCCTTCCTAGTCAAGTCAATGCAGCTCAGATTATTAATTGGTCTAAAATGGATGGAGTTATTGCTACAAGTGATTGTCATGATGGTGCATTAACACCAGATAAAGTTATAGATGGCGATATTGCTGAAAGAACATCAAGATGGTCATCTAAAAATATTTGGGATACTGATGACCCAAATGAAGCAAATCATGAAACAAGTCATGGACATTGGATTCAGTTAGAACTTCCAAACGAAGCAAAGATTCATAGTGTTAAGATTTATTGGGAACAAAAAAATGCAGAGGTTTATGCTATTGAATCTTCAATGGATGGAGAAAATTGGGATATTATTAAAAAATTTAATGAAGTTCCTAGTGATAGTGTTCAAACAATTGAATTTGATGAAGTTGTGAATTTAAAATATATTAGATTACGTACAGAAAAGATGGATACTTCAGATACTCATAATCCTATGCATCCATATTATCAAAATGTTTCATTATATGAGTTTGAAGTTTATGGAGAAGCACCAGCTTCTAAAGAAATCAACTTATCAATGATGAAAGGCGTAAAAGCAACTGCCAGCTGTTCTGAAAGCAATCGCTCACCAGAAATGTCAATAGATGGTGAAGTGGGATTCCAATCAAAATGGTCTAGTCATAATCCATTTAATGATGATAACTATCATTCACATTGGTTACAGCTTGAATTTCCAGAAGTTGTGAAAGCTAATTCTGTTAATATTGTATGGGAAAAAGCCAATGCTCAAGATTATTATTTAGAATCATCTCAAGATGGAGAAAATTGGACAGAAATTCGTCATTTTACAGAAAGACCAGGACCATTGCCAGATGGTGATACAGTCAATGTAGATGCTTTTTATGTGAGGCAAGTGATTGAATTTGATGAATCAATACAAATGAAATACATTCGTATACGTGTTGAAGATGTTTGTATTGATGGGGATGTTAACCTTTATTATCAATGGTATCATAATGTTGTTGTGAGTGAATTTGAGGTTTATGGAGATGATCCTGATTTTGAAATTGCCTCAATTGCTGCTGATATTGAAGCCCCACATATTATCACTCACCCAAATGGAACAAGACAATTGTCTACTCCAAGTGTACCAGAAGGTTATACTATTGAATTAATGGGTGCTGATTTTGAACAGGTAATTGGTGATGATGGAACAGTGTATCCTACAATTGAAGATAAAGTTGTTACTCTTGGATATGTTGTTAAAAAAGAACATCGTAGTGTTGAAACAGAAGCTTTTGAAATTTATGTTCCAGCAACAATGCAACCACTTACGAATACACCAAATGCAAGACCATCTGTATCTCCTGAAATTGCTGAATGGAGAGGTGGAATAGGTAATTTTGAAACAACTAAAGATTCTAGAATTATTTTAGGAAGTCATGAGCTTTCAAGAGTTGCTGATGAGTTCAGCAAAGATTATGAAGATATGACAGGGAGAGCATTACCAGTCATTGAGGGAAATGAAGGAAATGCCAAGGCAGGAGATTTTTATTTAAGTCTTTCTCAAGATAAAAATGGTTTGGGTAAGGAAGGATATTTTTGTTATATCAATGATCACATTCATCTTTATGGTGAAGAGGAAACAGGTGTTTATTGGGGAACAAGAACTCTTTTACAAATATTAAAACAAAATGGTACAACGATTCCACAAGGGCAAATTCGTGATTATCCAAAATATGAAGTTCGTGGATTTGGTATTGATGTTGGTCGCCAAACAGTGTCATTAGATATGTTAAAAACTATTGCAAAGACAATGTCTTGGTATAAGATGAATGATTTCCATATTCATTTAAATGATAATGAGATATTAGGATACTCAGGAAAAATAGATTCCGTAGAAAATGCATTAACAGCTTATTCAGGATTTAGATTAGAATCAAATATTAAAAATAAAGATGGTGTTCCATTAACATCACAAGATATGTTCTATACAAAAGAAGAATTCAAGAATTTTATTCAAGATTCTCGTCATATCGGTATGAATATTGTTCCTGAATTTGATAGTCCAGCACATTCATTGGCATTTACAAAAGTATTCCCAGAATATGCATTTAAAACAGATCCATCACATGTTGATCAAATTGATTTAAGTGTACCAGGAGCTGTAGATTTAATGACGAGTTTATATAAGGAATACATTGATGGCGATGATCCAGTTTTTGATAATGAGACAACAGTCCATATTGGTATGGATGAATATTTTGGTAATCCAGAAGCCTATTTACAATATGGTAATACTTTGATTGATTTATTGGGTGAAAGAACAGTTCGTTTATGGGGTGGTTTATCTTATTTAAAAGGTTCTACAAAAATACAATCTGAAAATGTTCAAATGAATATTTGGCATACAAGATGGGCTAAACCAGATGCAATGTATGATCAAGGATTTGGTTTAATTAATTCACAAAATGGAAAGTTGTATATTATTCCTGGTGGTGGATGGGATTATCTTGAATTAGATAAGATTTACCAAGAATGGACACCAAATATCTTTATTGATTCAGACAATAAGAACATTACTTATGAAATTCCATCATATTCAAAACAGATGCTGGGTGGATCATATACAATGTGGCATGATTTAACTGGAAATATTGATTATGGTTTAACAGAATATGATGATTTTGATAGATTCTTACAACCAATTGCAGTCATAACTGAAAAATTATGGGCGAATGGACAAGATAAATCACTTGATGAAATTAATCAATTATCTCAAAAAGTTGGATTATCACCAAGTACAAATCCTTATAACAAAGTAAAATCTGAAACACCAGTTGTTTTACAATATGATTTTGAAGATGAAAAATGCTTAGATAGTTCAAAAAATGAATATCATGCATTAGAAAATACAGCAACATTAGTTGATGGAAAGAGTGGAAAAGCATTAGATTTATCTGGAAATAAAACAGTCACTACACCACTTGACAAAATCGGACCAGATGCAAGAGTATCATTCTGGATAAAACGTCACGAAAATGCAAGTGATGAAGAACAAGTTTTATTTGAAAAGATTCAAAAAGAAAATTATACTTTCCATGATTATCAATTTAAAGCTGTTCAAAAAGGAACAGGTCAAGTAGGATTTTCACGTGAACATTTTGATTATTCATTTAATTATACACTTCCAAAAGGTGAATGGGTATATTTAACTGTTGAGTGTCAACAAAATATAACAAAACTTTATGTTAATGGGGAATTGAAAGATACCATTGGAACGAACGAAACATGGACTGATTTTGCAACATTCCCATTCCCATTGAAACAAATTGGTTCTTCAACAAAAGGATTTGAAGGATTGATTGATAAATTAACTGTCACTGATGGTGCTTCTCCTTGTGTGAATGATAAGAGTCAGCTTGAAGAAAAACTTAAAGAAGCTAAAGAGATTTTAGGAGATATTTATACATCAGAAAGCTTTAAAGTTTTGCAAGATGCTATTGCATATGCTCAAAGTGTTTATGATTATCAATCATTTGATGCTTTACAAATTGATATTGATAACCAAGTCGATGCATTACAGATGGCTATTGATCAATTAATAGTTAAAGACGCAGATTACAGTGAATTAGAAAAAGCTATGAATATAGTTCATGGATTAAATAAAGCATTGTATGAAAATTTTGAAGCTGTAGAAAAAGCAATGAATAATATTGTAAAAGGATTAGATATCACAAGGCAAGAAGAAGTAGATAAGATGGCAAGTGATATCAATGAAGCAATAAAAGGATTAGTAGAAGTGAACTATAAAGATTTAGAAGCATTATATAATGCAAATAAAAATGCAAGTAGTGCAACATTCACAGAAGAATCATGGAAAGCTTTCTTTATAGCAATGGAAGAAGCAAAAGAAGTGATAGAAAAGAAAGGCTATAAACAAAGTGAAGTGGATGAAGTATTAAAAGGATTACAAGAAGCAGTGAAGGGATTGAAAGAAAAACCAGTCATTATTGATCCTGAGCCAGTAGAACCAACACCTACTGATCCAACACCTGTGGAACCAACACCAGCTGATCCACAGCCAACAGTGCCAAATAGACCAATGCAGCCAACAAGACCAAATGAACCAGAAGCTAATGCTCCAATAGAAGAAAGACCAGAAGAAGATGTAACAGATACGCAAGATTCTGAAGAAGAAAACAAAACACCAGGAGAAACAAATGTGGAAGATACACAAATTCCACAAGCTGGAGTGAAGAAAACATCAGGAACAATGAATATCGTGATGATAGGAGTATGTGGATTCATTTTGTTTGGAGGATTGTATTTACTATTTATCAAAAGAAAAAAAGAACAAGAATAAAGCATAGGTGAAAACTTATGCTTTT
>CATOPA010000101.1 GCA_951801965.1 uncultured Erysipelotrichaceae bacterium
GGATAAGCATGTTGAAAACTCAAGAAAAATAGCTCATTTTTTAAATGAATGTGATGATGTTGAATGGGTAAGCTATGCTGAATTAAAGGGACATCGCTCATATGAATTGTGTCAAAAATATTTTCCAAGAGGTTTTGGAGGTCTGTTCACTTTTGGTGTGAAAGGTGGATTAGAAGGTGGAAAAGCAGTTATTGATCATATTCAGCTTTTTACTCATGTTACTAATTTTGCCGATTCAAGAAGTTTGCTGACTCATCCAGCATCAACAACTCATGCTCAAATGAGTGAAGAGGAAAGATTGCAAGGTGGAGTAAAACAAGAAACAATTCGTATATCTGTTGGACTTGAAAATGCAGATGATTTGATTAATGATCTTAAACAGGCATTTCAAAATATATAATAAAAGAGTGGATAACCACTCTTTTTATATTTTTATAGTTATTCAACAATGATAGCATTTCTAATAGGCATAGTTGGATTGTTTTTATCAATATGATCATAAAAAAGTTTGCCATCAAAATGATCTAATTCATGTTGTAAGCATATAGCTAAAAAACCTCTTGCAACGATTGTCACATCTTGATGTGTTAATACATCATAACCTTTTACAGTCACCTTAGCATATCTAGGAACAAGTCCTTGAACTTCATCATTGACGCTTAGGCAACCTTCACCATCTTTTAAATATGATTTCTTTTCAGTATGTGATATGATTTTTGGATTTACTAAAGCATAATCATCAACTTTTTTAACATCTCCATCTTCATTATATGTAAGGACATGAATTGCACATATTCTTTTTAAAACACCAATTTGAACACCAGCAATTCCTACAGCAGGACGTAAATCATATTTTTTTGATAGTTCTTCATCTTGAGAATGAACTAAAAATTCATGCATGTCTAAGAGGAGCTGCTCATCTTCTTTTGAAAGAGGCATTTCTACTGGTTGAGAAATTTCCCTAATCAAAGGATTTTTATCATCTATGATATCTTTCATCAATAACATTCTTATCACCTCGATTTCATATAATATCATAAAAAGAAAAAATATGCTAGAAATCTAGCATATTTTATAAAACTATATTAGCAAATTTTTGTGCATCCACAGATGATAAGCAATAAGAATACAACTAAGACAATGGCAAACCAAGTGCAACCATTAGAAAAACCTGTTGTTCCACAGCTCATCATAGGGAAAGATTGACAACCACCACAACCAAATGGATTAAATCCAAATGATGGCATATAGCTGTTGCATCCACATCCTCCATAATTGTAACAAGAGTTCATTCGTTTCGCCTCCTTTCACTTTAACATATTCCTATTTTACAAAAATGCTAGTGTTTCTACCCAATTCTTATTTTATTTTTTGAGGATATCATGTATAATAGGATAACAAAAGGAGTGAGTGAAATGTATGATTATCCCTTAAGTCCATATTGGAGTACTGAAGAAGTTATCTTGGTAATGTCTTTGTATAATGCAGTAGAACGTGCATATGAAGAGGGTATTTCTAAAGAAGAATTTATGGATTGTTATCGTTTATATACATCTGTTGTTGATTCTAAAAGCGAACAGAAACAAATAGATGATGCTTTTGAAAAAGTATCACATTATTCTATATATAAAGTTTTTCAAAAAGCTAAAACTGATGATTGGATTGATATGCGATGATGACATTTATTAAAAGGTTGTTTAAAAGTAGAGGAGTCGATAGAAGCATCTACATCAGTGTTGTTATTTTAACAATATTTGGTATTGTTATGATTGGGAGTGCATCAGTTGGTGATACAGCAACTTATGGTGCTTCATATGCTACAAAAAACATGATAAAACAGATTGTGTTTGTTTTGGTAGGTTATGCGATGATGATTTTCTTTACACGATGTTTTAAGAAAAAATGGATAACTTCAAAAAGCAGTTGGTTTTTTTACTTTGCGGGTTTAGCTGCTATGCTATCTTGTCTTGCTTTTGGAGATGTGAAAGGATCTTATGCTTGGATCAAACTTCCAGGAGGTATGACTATTCAGCCAGCTGAATTTATGAAGATTGTTATGATTTTATTTTTATCATTTCATTTTGGAGAAATGGAAGAAATGTGTCAGATTCCAAGAGCACTAACAAAAGAGAAAAAGGAAAAGTTACAAATCAAGAAATTATTTTATTGTTTATTAAAACCATTGATGGCTATTTTTCTTGTTTTTGGTATTGGAGGATTTGTTCAAAAAGATTTAGGAAGTGCAATGATTATTTTCTTTATTTGTTTAATGATGGGATTTGTTACACCACGTCCTTATTATTCTAAATATAAAAAACTGATATTAATTATGATGGCTGTTGCTGGTATTCTTCTCCTTTTTGGAGCAACCTTTATTTTAAAGCCATATCAGTTAGGGCGTATTAATACTTGGCTTCATCCATTAGAAGATGCGAAGAATACTGGATGGCAGTTAGCAAATGCATTGATTGCTTTTTCATCAGGTGGTTTATTTGGACAAGGGTTTGGTGCTTCTAAACAAAAATTTGGTTATATTCCAGAGTCTCATAATGATTTTATTATGGCAATTATTTATGAAGAATTGGGAATTATAGGACTTGCTCTTATTATGATACCTTATTGTATTATTATTTTTAAAATGTTTAATTATGCAATTAAAATAAATGATACAAAAAGTAAGCTGATTCTTTATGGTATAGGAACATACTTTTTTGCTCATTTATTAATTAATATAGGGGGAGTTTCTGGGTTTATTCCTATGACTGGTGTTCCATTACTATTAGTTTCTTCTGGTGGTTCTTCAACTTTAGCAGCAATGATAGGAATAGGAATTGCTCAATCAATTATTGCTAAATATAATCGTGACCAATTAAAAGAACAATTATAAGATTTATGCATATGCTAGTATAGGTGAGATTATGGAAATAGATAATTTTAAATCATTTATAAGAACTATTCCTTCTATTAAAGAAGATGTTTTAAATGGTCGCTATACTTGGCAACAATTATATGAATTTTATGTATTATATGGTGAAGATGATAAAATGTGGGAACCATATAAAAAGTCACAAATAGATTTAAGTGGTATTTTAGAAATTGTGAAAAATGTTGATTTAGATGCATTAGCAAAAAGTATGGATGGTATTCAAAAGATTTTGGATCTTGTTGGAGGGTTTATAGTCAAAGATGATCAAAAGCCTCAATCAAGACAGTGGTATGATGATTGATCAGAATTTACGAATATATATGCGAATGCATCCAAAGTGGTATCTTATTCTTTCAAGATATCCTATGGAATATCCAACAATGTTAGAGCAATATAAAATTGAAAATAAGTTAACGGTTGCAGATCGTATTGAAAAAGTTGGAACCTTGCTTCAAATGATAGAAATGTTTTTATAGGAGAAAATCATGTATAGAGAAATAGATGAACTGGTTGATGCCATTGTTAATAGTGATGTTTATTTGAAGTATAAATGTGCAAATGATAAATTAACGGAGGATGAAACCAAAGCATTATTGATGAAACATCAAGCATTACAAGAAGAATATTTAGAATTAAGAAAGTATGAAAAGTATATTTCAAATGATGAAATAAAAAATAAATTAAAAAAAGTAAAAAAAAGAATGATAGACAATCAAAATATACAAGAGTATTATATAAATTATCATGAATTACAATCTTTGTTAGAAGAAGTCACAAAGATTGTTTTTCAAGATATAAGTGATGAATTAGTCTTAGGACAATTTGAGGTATAAAAATGAGAGTAATTGCTGGAAAATTAAAAAGTAGACGTCTTAAAACTGTAGATTCACATTTGACAAGACCTACAACAGATAAGAACAAAGAAAATCTATTTAATATGATAGGTCCATATTTTGAAGGTGGAATATGTTTAGACTTGTTTGCTGGTAGTGGTGGATTAGGTATAGAGGCTATAAGTAGAGGAATGGATAAGCTTTATAGTGTTGATAAGCAATATAAAGCTTATCAGGTCATTCAAGACAATGTTAAAACTTTAGGAATTGAAGAGTGTGTTTGTATATATAAAATGGATTATTGGAAAGCTTTGCAACAATTTGCACAAACTGGAATCAAATTTGATTTAGTTTTTTTAGATCCGCCATATCGAATGAAAGCTCATTTAAAGATTCTTGAATTTTTAAATGAAAATCATTTGTTGAATCCAAATTGTATTATTGTGATTGAAGATCTTCATGAGGAAATCATTGAAGTTCATCAACCATTTTTCTTGAAGAAACAACAAAGTTATGGTATAACTACATTGCAAATTATAGAATATGGAGAAGAGTGTCATGACTAAAGCTGTATATGCAGGAACATTTGATCCTGTAACAAATGGACATTTAGATATTATAGAAAGAGCAAGTCATATGTATGATCATATTTATGTGACAATTTTTAACAATCCTCAAAAACAAACAATGTTTACTTTACAAGAGAGAATTGATCTTTTAAAAGAAGCAACAAAGCATTTAGAACATGTGACTATTGATTCAAGTGATTCGCTTGCTGTTGAATATGCAAAATCAGTCGGAGCAAGTGTTCTTGTAAGAGGACTTCGCGCAACAATGGATTTTGAATATGAACTGCAGCTGGCTTTTTCAAATCAGTATCTAGATGATAGTGTTGATATGGTTTTTTTAATGACCAGACCAACACACTCATTTATTTCTTCATCTTCAGTTAAGGAAATAGCTTCACATCATCATAGTGTAAGTGGGCTTGTTCCAAAAGTTGTAGAAAATGCATTAAAAAAGAAAATGAATGAATAGAAATAAATTGTCAAAATATCTGAGTTTTGGTATGATATGAAAGATGAAGGTATTTCTATTACAAATGGAATGAATATACCTTATAGGTATATTTTTTTTAGAAGGAGGTCATTATGAATATTGTCAATTTAAACGATTTAAGTTTAGAAGAAATCAATGATTTATTAGATGAGGCATTAGATTTTAAAAATGGTAAAACTGTGGATTATCAAAATAAGAAAGTTATTGCTAATCTGTTTTTTGAGCCATCAACAAGAACGCATTATAGCTTTGATATGGCGGCCGGAAATTTAGGATGTCGTACTCAAAATTTTGAGGCAAATCATTCCAGTTTAACAAAAGGGGAGTCACTTTATGATACATGTAAACTCTTTGAAAGTATAGGTTGTGATGCTTTGGTTATTCGTCATAATGAAGATGATTATTATAAACAATTAGAAGGTTTACAAATTCCTATCTTAAATGCTGGTGATGGTAAGGGAAATCATCCCTCACAATCATTGTTAGATTTAATGACTATTAAAGAAGAGTTTGGACATTTTGAGGGCTTAAAAATTGTGATTGTAGGAGATATCAAGCATTCCCGTGTTGCTCATTCTAATTATGATATAATGCAACGTTTAGGTATGGAAGTTTATACTTCTGGACCTTTGGAATATAAAGAAGAAGGGTACCATTATATTGATTTTGATGAAGCATTAGAAGAAATGGACATTATTATGCTATTACGTGTACAACATGAAAGACATAAAGGTGAAAATGATTTTTCTAAAGAAGATTACCATCTTCGATATGGACTTACATTACAAAGATATCAAAAGTTGAAAGATAGTGCCATTATTATGCATCCTGCTCCTGTCAATAGAGGAGTAGAAATCAGTGATGAACTTGTAGAAAGTGAAAAAAGCCGTATTTTTAGACAAATGCACAATGGTGTTTTTGTGAGAATGGCAATGATTCATAAGGTATTAGGACATGAATGATTTTTTGTTGAAGAATGCATATTTGTATAGAAATGGTCATTTTGATTATGTTGATCTTCTTGTAAAAAATGGAATTATTCAAAAGATTGATAAATGTATTGATAGTGATGTTAAGAATATTGATTTAAAAGGAAATCTTGTTGTACATAATTTTATTGATATACATACACATTTAAGAGAACCTGGATTTGAATATAAGGAAACTGTTTATACTGGAAGTTTGAGTGCGTTGTATGGTGGGTATGGGACAATTGTTGCTATGGCAAATACTTCTCCTTGTATGGATAATGTTGAAACAATTCGTGATTTGAAAAGACGTATTCATCAGGATGGACAAGTCAATATTTATACATATAGTGCAATTACAAAAGATTTAAAAGGACAAGAACTTGTTTGTATGAAAGAAAATCTAAAAGAAGATATTGTTATTGGTTTTTCTGATGATGGTAAAGGTGTTCAAAATGATGAGATGATGAATCAGGCAATGAAAATGGCAAAGGAAATAGATTCTATTATTGTGGCTCATTGTGAAGATGAAAGTGAACTTCATGGCGGTTGTGTTCATGAAGGGAAATATGCAAAAGAGCATGGCTTGATTGGAATCAATAGTGCTTCTGAATATCAGCAAGTTCAAAGAGATTTGAATATTGTTCGTCAATATCATAATCGTTATCATGTGTGTCATATATCTACTTTACAAACAGTAGATTTATTAAGGCAAGCACAACAGGAAGGATTGAAAGTTTCTGGTGAAGTGTCACCACATCATTTGATTTTGACAGAAGAAAATATTCAGGATTGTCATCCAAATTATAAGATGAATCCTCCATTAAGATCAGTAGAAGATCATCAAGCTTTGATTCAAGGATTAAAAGATAGGACGATTCAAGTTATCGCAACAGATCATGCTCCTCATGCAAGAGAAGAAAAAGAAAAACCAATATCAAAAGCTCCTTTTGGGATTATAGGTATTCAACATGCATTTCCACTTTTATATACATACTTAGTGAAAAAGGATATTCTTCCTCTGTCAGTTATTTTAGATGCTTTAACAGTAGGACCAGCCAAGGTATTAAGATTAAGTGGAGATGTTGAAGAAGGCTCTATAGCAAATTTATGTATTTTTGATTTGCAAGATAAAATAATTATTGATGAAAAATCTATTCGTTCAAAATCTATAAATACACCTTTTCTAGGTGTGGAATGCTACGGAAAAATAAAAGCGAATATAATAAATGGAAAATATATGGAATTGGAGGAAAAAGAATGAATAAATATCAAGGAATGATGACAATTATTTCAAAAAGAGAATTGGTTCAGGATGTTTATGAAATGGTTTTAGAAGGGGAAGCTGCATCATATATTCAAGCTCCTGGTCAATTTATCAATATAAAAATTAATGATTCTTTACAACCATATTTAAGAAGACCAATGAGTATATGTGATTATGATGATTCTCATATAACAATTATTTTTAAAGTTGTAGGAGAAGGAACAAAGATATTATCACAAAAAAACATAGGAGATCAATTAGACTGTTTGACAGGATTAGGAAATGGTTTTTTAGATTTAGATAAAAAAACAGCAGTGGTTATTGGTGGAGGATTGGGTGTTCCTCCAATGTATAAACTTGCTAAAGATTTGATTGCTAAAGGTGTTAAAGTTCAAGCAATTTTAGGTTTTAATAGTCAAAAAGATGTTTTTTATAAAGAAGAATTTGAAAAAATATGTCCAACTTTTATTTCAACAATGGATGGAAGTATGGGAGAAAAAGGAACAGTTGTTGATGTTTTAAAAAATCATCAATTTGATATGGAATCCTACTATGCATGTGGTCCAGAAAAGATGTTAGATGCAC
>CATOPA010000102.1 GCA_951801965.1 uncultured Erysipelotrichaceae bacterium
ATGCCATTCTATCACGATGTGCTTTATTCATATTCGCTTGAATCTTAAAAACAAAAGCACTAAATTCTTCTGATAATGGATCAATTTCACCTTGATCACTTTTTCTAGGAAGTGGTGAGGTTGACATATCTAAAAAGTGTTTTAAGAAAGGTTCTACACCAAAATTTGTTAGCGCTGAACCAAAGCATACTGGAGAAAGTTCTCCACTTTGAACTCTCTTTAAATCAAACTCAGCTCCAGCTCCATCTAATAATTCAATATCATCTTGAAGTTGCTGATATAAAGTTTCACCAAGCTGATCTTTCAATTGAACATCATGAGCATGACATACTTCTGTTTCAACTTCTTTTTTTCCACCTTGCACAGAAACAAAGCGAATGACTTGTTGTGACTCTCTTTCATAAACACCTTTAAAATCTTTTCCACAACCAATAGGCCAATTGACTGCACATGTTTCTACGCCTAATTCTTGTTCTATTTCTTCCATCAATTCATAAGGATCTTTAGCTTCTCTATCCATCTTATTGATAAAAGTAAAAATAGGAATATGTCTCATTGCACAAACTTTAAATAATTTTCTTGTCTGATCTTCGACACCTTTTGCGCCATCAATAACCATAACTGCACTATCGGCTGCCATTAAGGTACGATAAGTATCCTCAGAAAAATCTTGATGTCCTGGTGTATCTAGAATATTGATACAAAAATCATTGTAATTAAATTGTAAGACTGATGATGTAACAGAAATCCCTCTTTGTTTTTCTATTTCCATCCAGTCACTCACTGCATGCTTAGATTGTTTCTTTCCTTTAACCATTCCTGCTTCCTGAATAGCACCACCATAAAGAAGAAATTTTTCTGTTAATGTTGTCTTTCCAGCATCAGGATGAGAAATGATTGCAAATGTTCTACGTTTTTTCACTTGTTCTATAAATTCTGACATGATCTTCTCTCCTTTATGTCATACCAATCAATAATAATCAAGATACATTCTTTTGTCAATTGAAATATGTTTCTAAAATGCAAAATTACCATCTTTGAAAATAATCATTTCATCCCCATTTTCTAAGGTTGCTACAATAGAAAGATCCTTTGTCCCAATCATAAAATCAACATGAATCAATGAATCATTAATTCCTTTTTCAAAAAGCTCTTGTTTGTTCATTTCTAATCCACCTTCAATACACTCAGCAAAACCTTTCCCAATAGCAAGATGACATGATGCATTTTCATCAAATAAAGTATTATAAAAAAGTATACCCATATTTCTAATTGGTGAATCATATGGAACTAAAGCCATCTCTCCTAAATAATGGCTTCCTTCATCTGTTTCAATAACGCTCTTTAAAAGCTCATATCCCTCAGAAGCATGATAATCAACAATTTTACCATGAGAAAACGAAATAGAAAATTTATCAATAATATTCCCATTATAATTTAAAGGCATTGAGCTATAAACAATACCATCAACGCTATCTTTATTTGGTGAACAAAAAATCTCTTCTGTTGGAATATTTGGGAAAGAATAAATACCATCTGTTGTATAACTTCCTCCCCCAGCAAACAAATATCCTTGATTCAAACCAATTGTCAAATCAGTACCTAAAGAATTTGTATAATGCAATGATTTTATTTTCTTTTCATTAAGAATCTGAACACGTTTTTCAAAAGATTGACGATGTTGTTGCCACAAAGCAACTGGATCGTCTACATCACAATAAGTTGCTTTAAAAATAGCTTGCCACAAAGCTTGCACAGCTTCTTTATCACTCATATCAGGAAAAACTTTATTTGCCCATGCTACACTCGGTGCACCAGCTATACACCAACGATCTATACCTAAATCTAAATGATCATAAAAGATTTGACATTGTTGATGAACTGCCTTACTCCATGCTGATATTTTTAAAGGATCAACACCTTTCATCACTTCTGGATCACTTGATGTGATGGATAGATAGGCTGCATGCTTTAATGCATACTGATTGCGAAGTTCCACTAAATATTGAGGAACAGTTTGAAAATGTTCTATTGAACAATGATCATAACGCATACGTGATATCTTTTCATCAGTATAATGAACAATGACATCTTTTGCGCCTACTTGATAAGCTTCTTCAGCAATCAGTCTTACGAGCTCAACATTTTCTACAGATGCATCAATAACCAATTCTTGTCCTTTTTGTAAATTAACTCCTTGTGTTACTATTAATTTTGCATATTTTTTCATCATTTTAAACACCTCTTTCTTTATTCTAATAATAGTGAAAACTCATGTCAACAATAACTTGTATGAAAATCAATTCCATGATATAATAGCTTTAGCAAATAGTCAGGACATTTTATTTTAAAGTATTATAGAAGTTTTTGGGGGAGCTATAGTTTCAAAATGAAGTACTGTATTATTTTGCAAATTACAAAGGAGGTACTTCGTCATTATGAGTACAGGTAAAGTTAAATGGTTTAAATCTGATAAAGGGTATGGATTCATCACTATTGAAGGTGAAAATAGGGATATTTTTGTTCATTTCTCAGCTATTAATGCTGATGGATACAAAACTTTAGAAGAAGGACAAACAGTTGAATTCGACATCGTTGAAGGAGATAGAGGTCCTCAAGCTACTAATGTCACAGTAGTGAAATAGACTGACTAAAAAGGTTGTAACTAAGTTACAGCCTTTTTTCTTGAAAAAAAGAGCATTACTGCTCTTGAAGTGATTCTGTATATTTTGTATTAAAAATATCATCTTGATCAAAATCATCTTGTAATTCTTTTAATTGAGGAAGCTCATCTAAAGATGCTAATGAAAAAGCATCCATAAATTCATCAGTCACTCCATAAAGAATTGGTTTCCCAGGTGTATCCTCTCTACCAACTTCTTTAATTAATGCTTTTGCAACAAGTTTTCTTATCATTGCATCACATCCTACTCCTCTAATTTCCTCTACATGTAAACGTGTAATAGGTTGATTATAGGCAATGATTGCTAATGTTTCTAATGCTGCATTCGATAGACTGTTTTCATTTTGCTCAACCATTCTTTGATAAATATAATGATGTTTTGATAATGTAATAAACTTAAAAACACCTCCATAATTCACCAATTCAAAACCTTTGATTTTTCTCTCGTTTTCTATTTGAATTAATTCATCCATATATGAAGTTGCATCTTTTTTATTTAATTCTAAAACTGATGAAATCTGCTTAATTGTTAATCCATCATCTCCAGATAGAAATAACATTCCCTCAATAACACTTAATATATCATCATGTTCCATCATTGTCTCTCCCTTAAATATATTTTCTCAAAATTTCCCTCTTGCTCAATGATTAATTCATCAGTATTCACCAACACCAATACTGATAAAAATGTAATAACAAAGTATGATTTTGTAGGGTGATCAAAAAGATCTTCAAAATCAATTCTTTGATTTTTATGATGTTGAAAATAACGTTTAATTTGATCACTACGTTCTTCTATAGATATTTCTACACGTGCTATTTTGGATTCGAGTGGCATTGTTAAAACTTTTCTTTGAAACATCTTTTGCATAGCACGTATCAAATCATAAACCTCTAAATGATCGGGAATCATTTCAGTTGTATCCATAACATATTCATCCATGATAGCTGGTGGTTTTGTATGTAATGTTTGACGATAATCATAATGTTCTCGAATATCCTCTAAAACATCTTTATAACGCTTATATTCAATCAAACGCCTGATAAGCTGAGCACGAGGATCTTCCTGATATTCATCATCAAGTTCCAATTTTTCATTCGGTAATAGCAATTTACTTTTCATTTCAATAAGCTGTGCTGCCATCACCAAATATTCTGACATCACTTCTAATTGCTGTGAATCCATAGCATTTATATAAGCTAAGTATTGATCAGTAATTACAGAAACTTCCAATGTTTCTAAGTCCATCTCTTTTTCTTTGATCAAATGTAATAATAAATCTAATGGACCTTGAAAATCATCAAGAACAACTTCATAACTCATATTATCACACTCCTAACAGTCATTATAACATAAATATTTACAAATTTCTTTATTTATTTTTTTCTTGAATAAATTGTATAACAGATTTCATTGCTGGTGTAATCCATTTATTTTTATGATAAAGTAACTGTTTCCACACCTCAATATGAAAATTCTCTACTTCTATATACTTCACTTTTCCCTCTTGAAAAGATTGATGAGTTACATATTCTGGTAATAAAGAAACACCTATACCTTGTTCTACAAGAGAGCAAAGCAGATGAGCACTTCCTAATTCTAAAATCGGATGAACTTCTAATGAGTATTCGGCTAATCTATCATCAAACAATCGTCGATAACTCATTCCCTTTTCTGTTAATAGAAATGGATATTGAATTAATTCTTCTATTGTTATTTTCTTCCTTTGAGCAAGTTGATGATCACTTGAAACAACAAAATGTATGTTGATTTTTTCTTCATGAACAATTATATAATCAGTATTATAAATATGATTATCTAATGTTAAAATCAAATCGGCTTCATTATGATTGAGTAAACGAAATAATTCTTCTGTTCCAGCAGAGGTCATCTTTAATGTGATATGAGGATATGTTCTTGTTAATAAAGAAAAATGTTCAAGAAGTAATGAAGGTATTAATGAATCTGCTAAAGCTAAGCGTACATGTCCTTGAACAGTATCTGTATTTTGGATTTTCGTTTGTAAATCATGAGTAATCTTTGTCATTTGATGTGCAAACTTTAAAACTTCTTTTCCCTTATCTGTCAATGCAATCGTTTTATAAATTCTTTCAAATAATTGGCAATGCAATTCTTCTTCTAATTGCTTAATTTGTGAAGAAACAGTTGACTGTGAATAGCCTAAAGAATCGGCTGCTTTTGTAAAACTATTAAGCTCTGCAACTTGTATAAATGTTAATAAATTTTTAATCTCCATATTTTTCTCCCATCTGTTTTTTCGATGTATTTCATTATAATTATCAATTTTACGAATATTATACGATAATATATACTATATATAAAGACTTTTTTATAGAGGAGAAAAATATGTTACAGGATATCATTCATATTGTTTATCAATTTTTATGGGGTGACTTATTCACAATTCCCCTACCTGGAGGAAGTTCATTAGGCATTTCTTTGCTTGTGATTATTTTAATTCCTTCAGGAATATATTTCACATTGAAAACACGCTTCCTACCATTTCGTCTTTTTCCACAAATGATAAGCGTTGTTATTGAAAAAAAGAAGCCATCACAAAAACATTCTATTTCAGGAATTCAGGCATTGATGATTTCCACAGCGACAAGAGTTGGAATGGGAAATTTAGTTGGTGTGGTTGCTGCTATTTCAGCTGGAGGTGCTGGGGCTGTTTTTTGGATGTGGATAACTGCTTTATTAGGCTCATCTACTGCTTTTATTGAGGCGACACTTGCTCAATTGCATAAAGAAAAAGATCCATTATATGGTGGATATCGTGGTGGTCCAGCTTACTATATTCATCATTATTTTGTAAAAAATAAAAAAAGAAGATTTTCTATCATTGCACTATTATTTGCTATTTCAGGCTTAATATGCTGGTGTGGAATTAGTCAAGTTATTGGTAATTCAGTTTCATCAGCCTTTGAAAATGCTTTTCAAATTCCACCCCTTTATACAACTTGTATTTTAGTGTGTTTATCAGCAATCATTGTTTTAAGAAAAAATGCAACTGTCAAAGTTTTAGATATTGTTGTTCCTATTATGGCAAGTCTTTACTTTTTCATGACATTATGGATTATTATTATTAATATAGGTGAATTACCAGGTGTTTTTCAAAGAATCTTTTCTGAAGCATTTGGTTTAAGACAAGCTGTGGCTGGTGGTTTTGGAGCTGTATTAATGAACGGAATCAAACGTGGTTTATTTTCTAATGAAGCTGGTTCAGGATCTGCACCATGTGCAGCAGCGGCAGCTGATATTGATCATCCTGTTAAAGAAGGGCTATTGCAATCTTTTGGAGTGTTTATTGATACTATTCTTATTTGTAGCTGTTCAGCAATGATTATGTTATTAACACCTTCATCATTAACACAAGGATTAGAAGGTATGAATTTATTACAAACAGCTATGCATTATCATATGGGAGATTTTGGAGTTATTTTTATTGCTGTTGTTCTTTGGCTTTTTAGTTTTTCAACATTTATTGGTATTCTCTTTTATGCGAGATCAAATGTCGCTTATATTTTTAAAGATAATTGGTTATCGCAAACAATTTATAAAGTTATAGCATTGATTATGTTATTTATTGGCGGATTGGCAGCATATACATTTGTATGGGATTTAGGAGATATCGGAGTTGGATTAATGACAATTTTTAATATGATTGCTTTGATTCCTTTATCAAAAGAAGCCCTATTAGCACTTCATGATTATGAAAAAAAATATATAAATAAAAAAGTGAATCATAAACCTTAAAATTTCCTCAATAATTCCATTCATTAATTCTCCAATAATTGACAAAATATTATAAAAAGTAGTATAATTCATTTATATATAATTATGTGAAAATAAGGAGAATGAGAATGGCGTCAATGAAAGATAGAATTTTTGATTATATTTTTGAACCAGATGAAGATATAAAAGAAAATAGTACTCATAAAACAAAAGAAATTGAAATAGAAAAAGAAAGAAATATGACACCAAATATTGAAGTTGAACCAGTAATTGTTGAAAATCCTATTTCTGTTGTTTTAAAACCAACTATTATTTCTCTAGGGACTGAAATTCAAGGACATTTTATGGCAGAAAATGATCTTGAATTAAGAGGAAAAATTATTGGAGATGTTGATATTGAAGGGAATCTATTAGTAGAAGGTGGTTCTATTGTAGGTGATATTCGTGCTAAAAGTATTTCTTTAAAAGATGCACAAATCATAGGAAATATGATTAGTCAAAGTTTTATAGAAATTTTTTCTCATAGTGTTGTAGAGGGAGATATTCAAGGAGAAAATATTTCTTTAGATGGTGTATGCAAAGGAAATATCAAAACAACAGATGCATTATACTTAATGCCAAACGCTTATAGCAAAGGTAATATTGTTACTGCACGACTTAAGGTCGATGATGGTGCTTTTATTGATGGCCAAATTAAGATGAAAAAACAATGAAACTTTTTCATTGATTAACATTATAACACTAAAAAAGATGATAGCATACAAGCCTATCATTTTTTTATACAAAAAAACTTTAAAGATATTGATGGTTCAATATCCTTAAAGTTATTTTAAAATGGTGCGCGTGAAGGGACTCGAACCCCCACGGTATCCCGCCAGATCCTAAGTCTGGTGCGTCTGCCAATTCCGCCACACGCGCAAAAAATGGTGACCCGCAGGCGACTCGAACGCCTGACCCTCTGATTAAAAGTCAGATGCTCTACCTACTGAGCTAGCGGGTCATAATCCTGGTGCCGGCTAAAGGACTTGAACCCTCAACCTACTGATTACAAGTCAGTTGCTCTACCAATTGAGCTAAGCCGGCATGGTGGAGGTTAACGGGCTCGAACCGCTGACCCTCTGCTTGTAAGGCAGA
>CATOPA010000103.1 GCA_951801965.1 uncultured Erysipelotrichaceae bacterium
TTGTTATTATTTTGTTATGTGTAATTTTAGGAGCTGGATACTTTGTTTTTTTAATGAGTCAAGGAGAACGTAAAGATAGCATAGAGGTTTATTATAAAAAAGATTTGATTCAGAAAATAGATATTTCTAAAGATCAAACATATTCTTTTCAAGGAGATTATGGTGTTTTTTATTTGGAAGTTAAAGATCGTCAGTATCATGCAGTTGATGTTGAATGTCCAAATCATGATTGTGAGAAAGTGGGTTGGGTCAAGGAAGGAAGCTCTAAAACAATTACATGTCTGCCAAATCAGATTTATGTCATTCAAACAGGAAGTGAAGAAAGTTTGAAGTAAGTTCACATAAAGTTCTTATTGTGTTCATAGTAAATTCATAAGACTAGTATATATTATAAGTGTCTTAGAAAAAGACAAATAATAATAGAGATATAGACAAGATACAAACCTCTCCCTAAACATATATATTGTCTATAAATAGAAAAGAAGAACGTCTCCCCACGTTCTTTTTTCTATTATATAATATGAAAATGTTTTAATGCCTGATAAATGCCATCATTTTCTAAAGCATCTGTGATATATGTCACTTTATCAAATAATGCTGGATGACTATTTCCCATTGCTACTGATTCTTTTGTATATAAAAGCATAGCAAGATCGTTTGTAGAATCACCAATACTTATTGTTTGATCACGTGAAGTCTGCAAATAATCTACAAGAAATTGAATACCAGATGCTTTCGATAGTCCTTTTGGAACAACTTCTATAAAATCATTCTCTCTTTGAATAATGTCAAAATCATGAGATATCGCCTTTTTAAAACTGTCAATATCAGAGATATCAGTGTACCAAGAAGCAAATTTATCAAATAAAATAGAATCATGACTTGAATATTCCCCAATATTAAAGTTTTGATTTGTATAGTTTTCTTTAATCTCTCTTACAAATGGATGGAAAATCTTTGAAGGAAAGGAAGTTCCATTTTTTCCTTCTAACATTGTATCTATATGATACTCAATTGATTTTTGTATAACTGTCTTTCTTGTTTCTTTTTGAACTTCTTGATGGAAAAGAATATCATGATTATATTCTATATATGTTCCACAGCCACAAACATATCCATCAAAACCAATGTCTTTTATCATTTGATCAATTGTGGAAAGAGGTCTTCCTGTATTGATAAAACATAAATGACCATTTTTTTGTGCTTCTTTGATAGCTTGAATTGTTGATGAGGGTATAGTGTGATCTTTTTCACTTAAAATTGTTCCATCAATATCAAAAAAAATAAGTTTTGTTTCCATAGTTCTCTCCTTTTTTACATAATCATATAAATAATAAGAGGAAAGGTCAAGATGAAAAAATAGAAATATTGAAAAAAAATATGCATTGTGATATAATCTTTTCAATTCTTTAGGGGTTTTGTAATAGGGAAGATAGAAAAAGGAGGAAAGGGAGTTTATGTATAAGATTTTACGTAAAGAAACTTTGAATGATGTTGTTGAATTGATGGAAGTTCATGCTCCATATGTTGCAAGAAAATGCGAACCAGGTCAATTTATTATTTTAAGAGTTGGTGAAGATGGAGAAAGAATCCCATTAACAATTGCAGATTTTGATAGAGAAAAAGAAACAATCACAATTATTTATCAGATTGTTGGTTATTCTACAAAAGAATTATCAAAATTAAATGAAGGTGATGAATTAACTGATTTTGTAGGACCTTTAGGAGAACCTACAAAGTTACATCAACATAAACATGTTGTTGGAGTTGCTGGAGGAGTAGGAAGTGCCCCTCTTTATCCACAATTAAGAGCTTTAGCACAAATGGGTGTAGAAGTAGATGTCATTATTGGTGGACGTGAAGCTCAATATGTATTGCTTGAAAAGGAATTTAGAAAATTTTGTAAAAATGTTTATATAACAACTGATGATGGATCTTTAGGAGAAAAAGGTTTTGTCACAACAAAGCTTGCTCAATTGATTGAAATGGGAGAAAAGATTGATGAAGTGATTGCGATTGGACCTGTTCCAATGATGAAGGCTGTTGTTTCCGTAACAAAGCCATTGAATATAAAAACATCTGTTTCCTTAAACCCTATTATGATTGATGGAACAGGAATGTGTGGATGTTGTCGTGTCAGTGTTGATGGAAAAATAAAATTTGCTTGCGTTGATGGTCCGGATTTTGATGGATTACAGGTGGATTTTGATGAACTTATTGCACGTCAAAGAATGTTTAAAGATGAAGAACATCATGTGAGTGAAAATGCAAATCGTATGTGTAACCTAATGGGAGGTGTAAAATAATATGCCAAATATGTCATTAAAAAAAGTGAAAATGCCAGAACAAGATCCTCAAGTGAGAAATAAGAACTTTGATGAAGTTTCTTTAGGATATACATGTGAACAAGCAATGGAAGAAGCAACAAGATGTTTGAACTGTAAACATCAGCCTTGTAAAAAGGGATGTCCAGTAGGTGTTCCAATTCCTGAGTTTATTGCTGAAGTTGCTCAAGGGCATTTTGATGAAGCTTATGAAATTATTACACGTGAAAATGCTTTGCCTGCTATTTGTGGAAGAGTGTGTCCTCAAGAAAATCAATGTGAAGGACAATGTGTGCGTGGGATTAAAGGAGAATCTGTAGGTATTGGACGTCTAGAAAGATTCGTTGCTGATTATCATAGAGAACATGGTGTTAAAAAAGAAGCGACTATTGAAAAAAATGGTAAAAAAGTTGCCATTGTAGGAAGTGGTCCAGCAGGTATGACATGTGCAGGAGAACTTGCTAAAAAAGGATATGAAGTGACTGTTTTTGAAGCATTGCATAAAACAGGTGGTGTTTTATCTTATGGTATTCCAGAATTCCGTTTGCCAAAAGATTTGGTTCAACAAGAAGTTGATGGAGTGGCAGCACTAGGTGTTGACTTTAAAACAAATGTTGTTGTCGGAAGATCAATAACTATTGATGAACTTCAAGAACAAGGATATCAGGCAATATTTGTAGGAAGTGGTGCAGGTTTACCACGTTTTCAAGGTATTGAGGGAGAAAATCTGAATGGTGTCTATGCTGCTAATGAGTTTTTAACACGTGTGAATCTAATGAAGGGGTATCAATTCCCTCATCATCCAACACCTGTTAAAATAGCTGAAACAGTATGTGTTATTGGTGCAGGGAATGTTGCTATGGATGCAGCAAGAACCGCAAAAAGATTAGGTGCTGAGAATGTTTATATTGTCTATCGTAGAGGAGAAGATGAAATTCCAGCACGTGAAGAAGAAGTTCATCATGCTAAGGAAGAAGGAATTATCTTTAAATTGCTTACCAATCCAGTGAAAATAGAAGGTGAAGATGGCTGGGTTAAATCTATGGAGTGTGTAGAAATGGAACTTGGTGAACCTGATGAAAGTGGAAGAAGACGTCCTGTTGTTAAGGAAGGATCAAACTTTACTATTGAAACAGGAACAGTCATTGTTTCTATTGGTCAAAGTCCAAATCCATTGATAAGACAAACAACACCAGGATTAGATACACAAAAATGGGGTGGAATTATTGTTGATGAAGAAACAATGAAAACATCTAAAGAGGGTGTTTATGCTGGTGGCGATGTTGTTACAGGTGCAGCAACTGTCATTTTAGCTATGGGAGCAGGTAAGAAAGCCGCTCAAGCAATTGATGAAGCATTGAAAGATTAATGAAATGTGTCGTTTATAGCGACACATTTTTAAATTTATGTTATCATTTAAAGAGAATGATTATAAATAAAAAGTTTAGATGATTATATAAAAATCATGTTTTTGGAGGAAGATATATGTTTGAGGAAATGACACAAAGGAAAAAACCAATCCTAGAGAAGCTTGTATCTTATGGTTTTGAGGATCAAGGAAATTATTTTCAGTATTGTATTGATGTATATAAAGATACATTTTTGCTTATAGTGAAGATTGATAGAGATGGAATCATCAAAACAGATTTAATTGATAAAGAAACACAGGAACCATATATTCTTTATAAACTTCATGCTTCGGGTTCATATGCAAGTGAAGTAAGGGAAACAGTAAAAGAAGTTATCAATCATATTATTGAAAAATGTTATGAAGATGCCATTTTTAAAACAGAACAGTCACAGATGGTGATAACATTTATAAGAAAAATATATGGGGATGAACTTGAATTTCTTTGGACAAAGTTCTCAGATAATGCTGTTTGGCGCAGAAAAGATAATGGAAAATGGTACGGTGCTTTATTAAAGGTTGAAGGGAAAAAAATAGGTTTAAAAACAAATGAAATAAAAGAAATTATAGATCTTCGTATGAATCCAGATGATGCTGAGCTTATCCTTTCAAGAGAACATTATTATCCAGGGTGGCATATGAATAAGAAAAGCTGGTATACATTAGTATTAGATGGAAGTATATGTGATGAGGAATTAAAAAAACGAATACAAGAAAGTTATAATCTTGCAAAAAAGTAAGTGAAATATCCTCTAATAATCTAAGGTATAAATAAAGAGTAGTGCATATTTCTATCAAAAGTGTATAAACTATATACAGGAGATGAATTTATGTGTACTGCCTTGACTTATAAATACTTTTTTGGAAGAACTTTAGATGTAGAACAATCATATGATGAAAAAATTGTGATAACACCAAGACATTATACTTTTTCATTCAAAGAAGAAAGAAGCATCCATACCCATTATGCAATGATTGGTGTTGCAAAAGTGATTAATGGATACCCACTTTACTTTGATGCAACAAATGAGAAAGGATTAAGCATGGCAGGATTAAATTTTCCAGAGAATGCTTACTACTTTTTAAAGCAAGAGAATAAAGATAATATTACACCCTTTGAGTTTATTCCTTGGATTTTATCACAATGTGCAAGTGTTAAAGAAGCAAAAATTTTGCTTAATAGAATCAACATTGTTCATATTCCTTTTTGTCATGAACTTCCTTTAGCTCCATTACATTGGATGATTGCTGATCAAGAAGAAAGTATAACTGTTGAATCAATGAAAAATGGATTAAAAGTTTACGAAAATACAGTAGGTGTTCTTACCAACAATCCACCTTTTGATATTCAGTTATTTAACTTAAATAATTATATGCATTTATCAAGAAATCATCCTAAAAATACATTTTGCCCAAGTTTAGATTTAAAAACTTATAGTTGTGGTATGGGAGCAATGGGATTGCCTGGAGACCTTTCTTCATTGTCTCGTTTTATACGAGCGACATATACAAAAATGAATTCTGTATGCGAAGATAATGAAAAAGATATAATCAATCAGTTCTTTCATATTTTAGGAACTGTTCAACAAACAAAAGGATGTGTTATTTCCACTGCTCATCACTATGAAATGACGACTTATACGTCATGTTGTGACATGAAAAAAGGTATTTATTATTATACAACGTATCATAACTTGCAGATATGTGGTGTTGATATGTTTAAAGAAGATATAGATGGTAAAAATCTTGTTATTTTTCCATTTCAGCAAAACGATAATATTTTCATTCAAAATCATTAAAAAATACGTGTTTAGAATACTATGCTTTTGTGAAAACGCAATGTCAGTTGCGTTTTTATTGTATATAATGGTATAATAAAATATATTTTTAAGGAAGGCGATAAAATGGGTCATACAAATACAAAAAGAATGGTTCAAGGAGCAATGATTGCAGGACTTTTTGGAGTTTTATCATTGTTAAATACATATACAGGAAGTTTATTTGATATTCTTATCTGTTATGTTATGGTTGTTCCTTTGGTATGGTATGGGTATACTTATTCTTTAAAAGAAAATGCAATTGTTTGTATTGCTTCTATGATTGTTATCATTATCACAGGATTACCTTTTTTTGTTATTTCTTCTCTTGCTTCTTGTTGTAGTGGGATGTTTATTGGTGAATGTTTGAAAAGAAAAGCAAAGAAAGAAACAATTTTGTTTGGAACTTTAGTGATTAGCTTTATAAATAATTTTATGATTTATGAAGTTTTTTCTGAATTGTTAGGTGTGGATCTTGTTGGAGAAATAAAAGAAATCTATTTGATGATTGAAACAATGCTTCCTTCATTGACGCAGTCTCTTTCAGTTGAGTTTTTTTTATCATTAATACCTATTGTTTTGTTCATTTTATCAGCATTAGAGATGTATGTTATTGTGATGATTTGTCAGTTATTACTATCTCGATTGAATATTGAGTTTCCAGGTTCTTTTCATATTGCTTTTATGCATATTGGACAAAAAACAGGATTTTTATTGCTAGGGATTATATTGATGTCTTATTTTCTTTCTTTTCTTCATATTCATCATATTTATTTGACTTATATGTATATGATAAGTTTTATGGTCTTAGCTTTGCAAGGTTTATCACTATTGTCTTGGATATTGATTGTCAAAAGGAAAGTCGTATGGATGATAGTTGTTTTTGTTGGAATTTTGATACCCTATATTCAGTTTGTTTATGTTGTATTAGGATTGATTGATATATTTAGTGATTTCAGAGAAAAAATCATGTATAATATTCGGAGGTGCATATTTTATGTCAAAAACAAAATCTGGAAAACATTATCTAAAGGATTTAATCGCCCAAGTTATTAATGACTATGCAGAGCATGTCCGTCCTGCCAAACAATTGGCAGACTATTATGGCATCCCCTATAATACGATCAAGTACTGGATTTAAAAATACAACAAAAAAGAAATGGACGCATTGTTAAAGCCACGCAGCGGCGGGAACTATATTACTTATGACCCTTCTTTTAAACTGCAGGTGACAGAATACTGGCTGGAACATCCAGCGGTTTCCTCCAGACAGATTTCAGAGATGTTTCATGCCAGCCGCGAAGCCATAAGGAACTGGTGGAAGATTTACCTGGAGCAGAGTGCTGACGCTTCAAGGAAAGAAATGCGCGGGAAAAGCAAAAACATGAAAAATGGAAAAGATAGATTATCGCTGAACAGACAGAGCTTTCCGACAACCCCAAAAGACGCATAGAAAGACTGGAAAAACAGGTGCGCTATTTACATATGGAGAATGACTACCTAAAAAAATTGAATGCCTTAGTTCAGGAAAAGGAACGCTCACAAAAACAGAAAAAATAAAGGCTGTAACGGAACTAAGGCAGAAATATGAACTGAAAGAACCCCTTGGGGTTACAGGCTTATCCCACAGCATTTACTACTATGTGTTGAAATCATCCCAGAAAGAAGACAGTCATGCAGAACGCAAAGAGATGATAAAAGAAGTGTTTGAACAGAATAAGGGAAGGTATGGCTACCGCAGGATAACAATGGAACTGAGGAATCGAGGAATCTGCCTGAACCATAAAACAGTATTGAAACTGATGAATGAAATGGGTCTGCACTGCAAGATAAGGATGAAAAGATACAGCTCCTTCCGCGGGGAAATAAACAAGGAAGCGGAGAACATCATAAAGAGGCACTTTTATGCCAAGGAGCCCAACCAGAAATGAACAACAGACGTAACCGAATTTGCGTTGCTCGGCAGGAAGGTCTACCTATCGCCAATTCTGGAT
>CATOPA010000104.1 GCA_951801965.1 uncultured Erysipelotrichaceae bacterium
AAAAAAACGACCTAATCTCTAGGTCGTTTCATCAATACAACGTAATTACTTTAAAGCTTTTTTCAAAACCACAACGTGTGAACTTTAAAACTTTTTAGAATCCACAACGCCAGATTTTAAATTACCAATGAATCACCCTGTTTTCCTCATAAGATTCATTCTATCTTTCCACTTTTTATGAATATTTAATTGTTTTCTTCTTTTCTTTTGAAAATAATGAATGCAATTACTGCAAGAAGTGATAAACATACATATGCAAATAAATCTGTTCTATCTGATGTGTCTAAAATACCTTCAATATTTAAGTCTGGTATTCCATCTCCATTAATATCTATATTCACATCTGCTTTTCCATCTCCATCTTTATCGATGTTGATATTTGGCTTGCCATCTCCATCTGTATCTATGTTGATGTCTGCTTTTCCATCATTATCTGTATCGATATTGATATCTGCTTTTCCATCACCATCTGTATCTATATTGATGTCTGGTTTTCCATTTCCTGTTGTATCTATATTGATGTCTGGCTTTCCATCACCGTCTGTGTCGATATTCACATCTGGTGTTTTATCTTGATCTGGATCGTTTGGATTAATAGGATCTGGTTTACCATCTCCATCTTTATCTACAATATTGATATCTGGTTTTCCATCTCCATCTGTATCGATATTCACATCTGGTTTTCCATCGCCATCAACATCAACATCAACATCTGGCTTTCCATCGCCATCTGTGTCTACATTCACATCTGGTGTTAAATCTTTAATTTCATCAGGAGTTAACTTATCTAAATCATCCGGTTTTCCATCGCCATCTTTATCTACAACATTGACATCTGGTGTTTTATCTTGATTTGGATCATTTGGGTTAATAGGATCTGGTTTGCCATCGCCATCTTTATCTACGATATTAATGTCTGGTTTGCCATCTCCATCTATATCTACATTCACATCTGGTTTTCCGTCTCCATCTGTATCTACATCTGTATCTGGTTTACCATCTCCATCTGTATCAATATTGACATCTGGTGTTAGATCTTTAATTTCATCAGGAGTCAACTTATCTAAATCGTCTGGTTTGCCATCTCCATCTTTATCTACAACATTAACATCTGGTGTTTTATCTTGATCTGGATCTTTTGGATTAATAGGATCTGGTTTGCCATCTCCATCTTTATCTACAATATTGATATCTGGTTTGTTATCACCATCTATATCTACATTCACATCTGGTTTTCCGTCTCCATCTGTGTCTACATTCACATCTGGCTTACCATCATCATCTGTATCAATGTTGATGTCTGGTTTGCCATCTCCATCTGTATCCACATTCACATCTGGTTTGCCATCTCCATCTTTGTCTACATCAATATCTGGCTTTCCATCTTTATCTTTGTCTATATTGATATCTGGATATCCATCACCATCTGTATCTACATCTGTAGGAATATCCTGGATATCTTCTTTTTCACTTAACTCTGTTAAATCATAATTTAATGTTAAAACAGCTCTACTTAAAGTACTTTCATCTTCTAATGTTGCTTGAATTGTATATGTTGCAACATCTTCTAGATTGATTTCATCTATTTCATTACCATCTTTATCTTTAATCACAATATTATCAGCAGTTAGTAAAACAAGTTGAGCAGTATCTTCATCTCCTGTTGATACTGGCTTTTTAATATTGTTGATGAATGCATATCTTGAATTCATCATTGCTGCAAGATCAGCTTTTCCTAAAGTACCAGTACTTGTTGCTCGTTTAATACTGTCTGAGTAATAAACATATAAACGATCATCTGCTGGATCCCCAGTATCACCTTCATTGATAATATCATATTTATCTGGATCTAATGTTTCTTCAACATCTACATATTTATCTGGATCAAGATCATCTTCTGTTTTATCAACTGGAGTAATAACTGATCCTGGAGGCACTGTTACTGGGAATTGATTTGGTTCTTCTTTATCCAATGCATCAGCTTGTGAAACAGTGTAGTTATTGCTTCCTAAATATTTTGCTGTTACTGTAAATTCATCTCCATTGTCTGGAACTAAGTAATTAGCTGTTGTATAATCCATCACAAAAGTTGCTGTTGAATAGTTATACTGAGATGCTCTTGAACTGAATAATGAACGAGATGCTGGTGCTGAATGAGCAACCAAATCTACTGGTGAACCAACTCTTACACCATTGATATAAAATTGAACCTTTCCTGTTGGTGATTGACAAGTTAATGCTTCACCATCTTTAGGTCTTACATTTGCTGTTAAAGTTAATTTACCAAAATCTTTTGTGCTTGTTGCAGTATCTGCAGTTGTTCCATTTTGGTACTCAGGTGTATATTCAACATCCTCTACAACTGTATCTGCACGTGTAATAATTGAATTTACTGATGTCTGATGTCCCCAGAATGTTTTAGAGAAATCTGTATCAGTAGCATATTTTTTATAATTAATAGTAATTGTATATTGACCAGCTTCTAAGAAGCTTCCTGCAACGCTTGCATCACCAGATACAGGTTTACCATCAGCATCTTGTAAACGAGCAGCTGATTCCTCAAGTGCAGTTGGATCATCAATAACACCATCTATTGGTTGAGGTACCTTAATTTCTTGTTTAACAATTTCGTTATTTAATAATTGCCAAAATGCATCATCTAAAGGAATACCATCATAACGCTTATTTAACATCCCTTTTAATTCATCACTAAATTTTTCTTCATCAACCTCAAATGTCACATAACGTTTTGTGACATCACCACCAGCTCCACCAACATCTGGTAATGTGAATGGATATGTTGTGTCAACAACTGTTCCATCAGCTGTTTGTAAAATAACATCAGAAATAGCTACTGTCTTTCCTTTTGAAGAAGCTGGAAGCCAGAAATACAATTTCTTTGTACCATCTAGTTTTGTTGCAAGACCATATTCTGGATTCACTGGCACACTATCAATTGTGACCTTATAACTCATTAAAAAGTCACCTGCAGCTAAAGGTATATCCTCACCATCTTTATTTTTATAAGTATAACTTGATAAGTCAATTGTAACCATTGTTAAAGATGTTCCATCAGAACTCTTTACTGCAGCTCCTTGAATACTATACCCTGTAGTACTTGAAGCATATTTTGCTGGATAGAATGATCCTCCAGTGACAATGACAGCACCACCATTAGCGCCAACATCCCATTGAGTTCCATTGTTATTTGATTTAGGAAGTAATGTTCCTCCTGTAATAACAATTTCATGCTGTGTGCTTGCTGCTCCATGTCCAACATTATTTCCACTTCCACAAGCACCACCAAAAGCATTTCCATGGTCTTTACCTGTTGATGTAATATAGCCACCATTGATTGTAATATCACCTGGTACAGTACCCGCATGTCCAATACCTGCAGTATTTGCATGCCATCCTGCTCCAATACCAGCGCCATGATAACTTGCAGTTGCATTGATAATACCACAATTAATGATAATACCTCCACCATCTAAGTTACATCCTGCTCCACCATAGTCACCACCACCGATACCAGCACCAGCACTACTACTACCTCCATTTTGATAAGCATTGACTGTGATATTTCCACCATTGATAGTAATTTGACCACTATTTTCTTTATTATTACCACCAATACAAGATGCACTTGTTCCACTATAAACAGTTAATGCTCCTGGATTTTTACTATCTAACTTCCAAGCAGGATCTCCTGCTTTTAAAGTTTCTCCATTCACTGTACATGCTTCAGCTAAACGTCCTCCAGAAATATCAACTGGATTACGAACACTATCATCAATAATTAACTGTGCTCCATAAGTCACATGAAGCCCTGCATTATTTGCACCACTTGATGGATTTAAAATATTTGTACTTCCATCAGCTAAAGTCAAATGCAAAATTGTTGGATCTGTCACTGACTTAGAGATAACATTAATCGGAGAAACTGATGCATTTGTAATACTTACTCCATTTAGCGTTACATCAGCATGTGTACCTGCTGTAATAGCAAGTGTAGCTGTCGTTGTTGTTCCGCTTACAGTTATAGCTTTATTCGTATTGATATAAAGTATATTACCTGCAGAATAAACATCATAATCTCCTGCTGCTGTGCCATATGTCAATTCACTTCCATCATTAGCAATTAATGTTAAATTATTAAATACTACTGGTGTACTATCTGCTTTAACAGTCATTTCTAAAAGCCTAGCCATAGGAAAAAGAAGTGACAAACATATAGCAATAGCAAAAATACGACATGTTCTTTTTTTGAAACCTTCCATTTTTTCACCCTCTTTAACTTCATTACTTATTACCAAAAAAACGCTTCCACAATCTTATAAAAACTTTTAGTATTTATTTGGTAACTTCATACACATAGGTCACGCAAAATTTGTCGATTTTCTAACCATACGCCTTTATTCTACCCCCCCCCCACTAGTTCTGTCAATATTTGAATAAAATTTTTATCATTTTATTAAAAAAACAGATCGAATGATCTGTTAAAAATTCCATTTCACAATACTGTAATAAACCTTTGAAGTGAATAAAAACATAAGAATATAAATGAATATGAAAATAATAAAGCAAGTTAATGTACATATAGCATACAATGATAAATTCATTAATCCCAAGACTTCTAAAATCTTAAATATGAAAGGAAAGGCAAAAAAGAGATGTATCCCCGAAACTACAGGTGGCAATAAAAAGACTGTAAGTATTTGAAAATAGATAGATTTTTTTATCATCAATGTATCCATTCCAACCTTTTGCATAATTTCAAAACGCTTTTGATCTTCATAACCTTCACTCATTTGTTTATAGTAAATAATCAATAAAGTTGCCATAAGGAATAAAACACTCAAAAAGATTCCTAAAAATAACAATCCAGCATATAAACCTATGAAGGCATTCCTTTCTACTGAGCGACATTCCATAGAAAAATCTTTTTCACCATGAACAAGTTCTTTTCCTAATTGTTCATAAATTTGAGTGCTTTCTGTTTTTGAATCATTCAAATCAAAACCAATATAATATTGTAATAAAGATGCATTTTTCCCATAGCTCTCTTTTTGCTTTGTAAAAATATCATAAAGACTTTCTTTATCCTTAACAACTATATAATGAGTTGATGTAATATGGCTGACCATTTGTCCATTTTCTATAAAATCACTTAACTTTTCTTTAATGGTCCATTCTCTATCAAAGAGCTGAAACTTATCTTGTAAAAAATCATTTCGTGAACTGTAAAGTAAAACTTCATTATCCTTTAACTCAATGTTTTGATGTGATAATCTCTCATAATCATCCTGACAAATGAAAAAAAGATTTTCTATATTATCAAGATGAGTAAGATTTGCTTGACTTCTATCTGTTATAAATTCTTGTCCATCATAAAAAACAGTAAATGCTAAATAAGTATAAGACATTTCATTATAATAATTTTGATGATGTTTTGTAACAACCTTTTGTATCATATCATTCAACTCTTTTATATGTGTTTCATCTTTATAAGGTTGAGTTATTGATATTTCTCTAGGATATCTTGTATACGTCATATCTTCTATGCCAATCCAAAGAGAAATTGTTGATGATAACATTACCAACACCATTGTGCATAAAATACAAATATTTGCAAGACCTATAGCATTTTGTTTCATACGATAAAGCATATGAGAAATATTAATAAAATGCTGACTTTGATAATAAAAACTTTTCTTTCTTCTTAGCAATTTTAAAATGAAGATGCTCCCTGAAGAAAAAAGACAATAAGTTCCAATAATAACTAAAAAAACAGCTATGAAAAATAAACCAAAAGCAGTTAATGGATTCTTTGTTGTAAAAGCAATATAATATCCACTCAATAATGAAATAAAACCAATAATCGTTGTTAATACTTTTGTTTTTGGTTCTTTTTCACCCACCTTTTCTCCATGAAGTAAATCAATAGCATGAGATTTATGAATCATCCAAGCTGACTTTATATAAATACAAAGAAAAAGTATTGTAAATAAAATGATCGTTAAACAAACTGCTTTTAAAGAAATATAAAAACCTAATGATATTGGTGCTTTGAACATTCTACCAATACATAAATACATAGCTTTATCCAATAGCATACCAAAAAACAACCCTAAAACAAGACTTGTCACTCCAATGAAGAATGACTCATATCCAATCACTTTCAATACGTGTCTTTTTTCCATACCTAAGACATGAAGCAATCCAAATTCTTTAATTCTTCTTTTCATTAAAAAACGATTTGTATAAAACAAAAATATAAAAGAAAATAAAGCAATAATAACAATACCCATCTGTAAAAAATAACGTACTGTATCAGCTCCCACCATAACATCAATACCTTCATGAAAGGATAAAGATGATACAATATAAAACATTGAAATACTCAACAGGCAAGTCAATAAATATGGAAAATAAATTTTTTTATTCTTTTGAATATTTTTCAAGGCTATCTTACTGAAAAAATATCTATTTTTCATTATCGATTCCTCCTGTTTCCATAGATGATAAAACTTTTGAAATATGCTGATACATTTGTTCATGTGTTTTATTATCTTTATCAATGATGTGATAAATCTCTCCATCTTTAATAAAAAGAACACGAGAAGCATGACTAGCCGCTTTTATAGAATGTGTCACCATAACAATTGTTTGACCACATTGATTCACTTGATCAAATAAATCAAGCAATTCATCTGATGTACGTGAATCTAAAGCACCTGTTGGTTCATCTGCTAAGATTAAATCAGGGTAATTGATTAATGCTCTTGCAACTGCTACCCTTTGTTTTTGTCCACCTGATATCTCATAAGGATATTTCAATAAAAGTCTTTCAATATCCAGATTTTTAACAATAGATTTTAACCTTTCTTCCATTACTGATTTTTTTTCATTAGATAAAACCATAGGTAAAAGAATATTATCTTTAACATGAAACGTATCTAACAAATAAAAATCTTGAAAAACAAATCCCAAGTGTTTTCTACGAAAAGATGATAAATCTTTTTCATGAATATCTATCATATTTTGTTTATTTAAGTAAATACACCCACTTGTTGGTCGATCTAATCCAGCAAGAATATTTAAAAGTGTTGTTTTTCCACTTCCAGATTCTCCCATGATGGCAACATACTCACCTTCATCAACTGTAAATGATATATTCTTGAGTGCGACTGTTTGTTGATTTGAAAAACGTGTTGTATAAATTTTTTTAACATTTCTAACATCTAATATAGACATTTTTTATTCCTCCTTTATAAAAAAATCATACCAATACAACACATTATTATCTATCGATTGACCTTACAGTTTTCTTTTATTTCTTACGTTTTTGAAAGATTATTCAATTACTCTTTTTTTATATGTAAAATCTAATATAACTTTTGTTCCAACATATCTTTTTGATTGAATTTCAATATGATGTGATAAATTTTTTAAAATTTTATCACATAAATACAATCCTAATCCACTTGATTTTTCATATTCCCTTCCATTAAATCCAGTAAATCC
>CATOPA010000105.1 GCA_951801965.1 uncultured Erysipelotrichaceae bacterium
AATCAGAACATAGCATTTCTTTTCAAAGTCATATTTTTTAGGTGTTCAATATGGAAAAAGAAAAGATCGAACTTGTTGAAATATTAGAAGAAAGATTTCAACATTATGAAGAAGTGTTAGAGAATGGATGTGATGATCCTTTATGGGCTGATGGACTCAATCTTAATTTGATAAGAAATCATATTATTATTGCAAAAAGAAATATAGAAGAAGAATTTTCCATAGATGAATATCCAGATGTTTATTACAAAAAGACACCTGAGAAAATAAATGATGATTATATGGTAAAAGCAGATGAGATAAGAGAAAAAGCAAAAGAAGTATTGATGATGTTTAGGAGTTATCCTCATCTACACGAATTGGAAAGTGCCAGTTATTATCTTGATAAAAATCAATTGGTTAATACAGGAATAGAAGGAGCGTTATGTTTAATTAAGAATTTGGATGAAGCTATGAAGGAAGATAATCTTGTTGGTATGAGAAGATTATCCAAGAACTTAGATCATAAAATGAAAGACTTTGAGAAAGCATTCGAAAATCTATGTGAGATCAATATGGAAGAAGAAAGACAAATTTCATTGTTTGAAATCATGATGTAAAATCAAAAAAAGAGGTGTTGAAATGAACGAAGATAAAATTAAAAGAATCAAAGAATTATATCCTCAAGGAACAAGAACAGAACTCAATCATATGGATGATCCTTATCATCCTATTCCTGATGGAACAATAGGTACTGTTAAGCACGTTGATGATGCTGGTCAAATTCATGTCAGATGGGATAATGGTAGAGGTATGGCAATTATACCAGAAGTGGATGATTTTAGTGTAGTTGATAAAATCAAAGTTATGATCGTCAAACCAGATGAACATCCTTTTATAAAAGAAATCAGCAATGACCTAGTAACCATGCAGACAATTGTAGGTGGAGATATTGAAGAAATTAGTTTAGATGACAATACTGTTCTTGTCTGTAACGAGGAAGGAAAACTCGACAATTTAAAAGCAAATAGGTGTGTTGGTAATGACATTATTGCTGGCACATTTTTTATTGCAGGAGATGATGGTGGAGAAGAACTCATCTCATTAAAGGAAGAACAGATCAATGAATATACTGAAAAATTTTATGAAATTGAAGAGCATAGTCAAGAAGAATTGCAAGATAAGATAGGCTTTAAGTTATATGGCTTCTAGCTAGGAAGAGAGGAGAAAAATCAAATGAAATATTTAGAAATCAAAATAAAATATCCAGATTCAAGAATCAGAGCATTACGCTCTGTTCTTGCGAAAAAGAATACAACGATTGAAGCTGAAATGCAGGATGCTTTATACCAGCTATATAAGAAAAATGTCAAACCAGATGTACGTGAATTCATTGAAGAAATGGAAGAACAAGCAAATGGTTCATTTAAAAAGCCCAAATCAGCTAAAATAATGTAACAAGTAATGGCAAAGATTAACGCTGTTTGCCCAGAATTCGAAACGTGTGCGATTTTTATAGGAAATAGGGATAACAATACCCTATTTTTAAGTTTGAAGACGTGTAGAAAGGTCTAAAAGAAATTTATAAAAATACTTATATATTTCTTATCTCATTTATGATATAAGAGTGAAAATTAGACTATTAGTGCTTGTGCAGGTTAAAGCATCGGCGTCGTTGACACCGAATGCAACTGACAATATCGGGCAATGCCCGATATTTTAAAGGCTTTCAGGAATTCAACTTTGACGTCATTATATATAGAAGTGCGTTAAGTTCAGCGTTATAAAAAAAGAAACTCTTTATTTGTAAAAGAGTTTCAAGGTGGTCGTTATCAGCTCATTGGGTAAATTGTGTTGAAATATGTAGAATCATAAAACATAAAATGATATAATGCATATGGAACAGCCATAACGGTAGGTGGTTATACCTTGGTCGTCTGACCGAAGGTACGTAATCCTTCGTTAACATAGATATCTATTCTAAAGAATAGAAATATGGAAAACGGAGGTGATTAACATGACATCTTATGAAACAGGTATGATAGTGTTAGGTATACTAACATTTACTGTGACTTTAATAAGTTTGATTGTTAAATTGCTTCTTGTCATTATTGATAAGGATAATAAAGCAAAAAAATAACTACCTCATGTGTCTGGTCAACTAGTGAGGTAGTTATTTCACTATTGTAAATCCAAGGCATAACCGCTTATCGGCTGTTCCTCTTTTCACTTACATTATAGTTTATGTAAAAGTGAAAGTCAACATACAATTTTTTATAAAAAAGTAAAATGATGAAGTCAATTTTTAATGAATAATTGGCTTTTTTTATTGGAGGAATGAATGGAAAAGAAACAGAGAACTACGATATGGCTCAGTCAAAATGTGATGAAAGAGTTAGACAATATGAGTGAAAGAGCAGATTGTAGAAGTCGAAGCGAATTTATTGAAAAAGCAATCAGGTTCTATGATGGATATATAAGATCAACAGATGAGAATCAATATCTTCCTATAGCACTTTCATCTGCAATGAATGGTATTATTCATACATCAGAAGACAGGATAGCAAAAGTCCTGTATAAAAATACAGTTGAACTTTCTATGCTTATGAATATTTTAGCTGCGACTGCTGAGGTTGATGAAGACACATTAAAAAAACTCAGAAGGAAATGTGCAAAAGAAGTCAATGGAACAAGAGGACAGATTACATTTGAAGATGCTTATAAATATCAGAAGAGTTAATTGATAATTGTCTGGATAAATAAAAATGGGTGTGATAGTGTGTTGTGCTAAAGAAAGGAGAAAACGATATGGAGAAAATTTTAGAATGTTTATGTTTACAATGGATGAATCATTCACCCAGTTTTTATGAGAGAAAAGATGTTGAGGAACAGTATAAAAAGATGTTTGAAATTGAAAAACAATTAGAAAACTATTTTAATAAGGATGATCTTATTTTGATTAGACAGGCATTAGATGAACAATCTAATTGTGATTCAATGCAATCTTTTGATTACTTTGTTCAAGGAATACGATGTGGAGTTCAATTATATGATGAAATCAAGGAGGCTGATATCAATCAGCTATATGGTCTAAAATATGGATGATATTTTAAGAAGACTATACTCAGGAGAATTTTTTCCACAGGAAAACACCAGATCAAAAAATGAAAAATTAAAAAAAGAAAATGAAATCATGGAAAACAGTCATCAGAAAATTATGGTGGCACTCACAGAAAAATATGGAGATGAAATAGCATTTCAAATTGATAATGATTTTATGAGTTCATATGCTTCTATTATCAATGAAGAGATGTTCAATATCTTTAAAGAAGGATTTCATTTAGGATTTGATATTGTTATAGCATCTATCAATCATAAGGATTAAAATGAAAGAAAATGAAATCATTGATATCAATGGTTTCTTTTTTATTGGAGGTGTGAAAGATACCAAGGATTATTGTCAAGACTGGCTATATCAAAGGAAAAGCACATAAGGAATATTACGTTCAATATATTGCTACTAGAGAAGGTGTGGAAAAATATAAAAGTGATCATGGAGATAAGCCAGCAACCAACAAACAAAAAGAACTTATAAATAAATTAATGAATGATTATTCAGAAACCAAAAGAATGTTTGAATATGAAGATTATATATCAAATCCTACTAGAGAAAATGCCAGTGAACTTATATCAACAGTTATTGATAGTCATATTTATGATGTTGCAACCAAAGAAAATTATGTTGATTATATTTCACATAGACCACGTGTTGAAAAATTAGGAGAACATGGACTGTTTAGTGATCATGGTTATGAAGTTAATCTAAGAGAAGTCATTGAAGAAGTAGGACAACATGAGGGTAATGTATGGACACATATTATTTCCTTAAAAAGCGAAGATGCATCAAGATTAGGGTTTGATCATGTTCAAAACTGGATGAGCTTATGTCAGAGCAAGAGGAATGAACTGGCAGAAGCCATGAAAATTGATGTTAATCATCTGAAATGGCATGCTGCCTTTCATAATGAAGGTCATCACCCACATATTCACATGATTGTCTATTCAACTAATGTTCAAGAAGGGTTTGTGACTAAAAAGGGGATAGAGAAAATAAGAAACATGTATGCTAAAGAGATTTTTAAACAGGATCTTATACAGACTTATAGTGAACAAACAGAGATAAGAAATAAACTTAAAAAATACAGTCAAGATATTGTCATAAAGATGTTACAAGGAATAGAAGTGAGTCATGTTGATAATAACTATATATTTAAAAAATTAATGGAATTAAAATCAAGTCTAAAAGATTATCATGGAAGACTTGCTTTTGCATATATCCCCAAACAATCGAAACAGATTATTAATGATATATTAAGAGAAATGGAGAAAAACGAATATCTCCAAAAGTTGTATGTTCAGTGGATGTTATACAAGCAAGATATCCATTCAACATATAAAAATGAAGTGATAGAGAAATTACCATTACTTGAACAAAAGGAGTTCAAGAGTATCAAAAATATGATATTGAAAGAAGTGATGTCTTTTCAAAAGAATGAGATATTCGATTTTCAGGAAGTTCAGGAATTGGAAGATGATAATTCATTGTTCAATATAGATGATATGGAAGATATTGAGAATAGAAATAATAAAGGTTCAACTGCAAATGAATTTATACTTGAATGGACGGATGATTATAAAAGTGCTGTTGAATATTTTTATGGAAATGGGAATCATGAGCAGGATATCAAAAAAGCTGAAGAGCTACTGAAAGAAGAATGTGGTAAGAATAATGTTCTTGCCTATGCATTACTTGGAAAACTGTATACAATTAGTAAGAATGATGAACTTTCAAATCAGATTTATGAAAAAGCTCTTAAAGGATTTGAAGAATTAGTAAATGAAGCTAATGATGATAAGTTTATAAAATCGTATTGTAGTTATAGATTGGGTAAACATTACCTTTATGGAATGGGAACAGAGATTGATTATCAGAAAGCCTATGAATATTTTGAACAGAATGATAATCCCTATGGACAATATTCATTAGGAGTCATGTATCAAAGAGGACTTGGTGTTATTCAAAGTGATGGAAAAGCTCTGGAATGGTTTGAATTATCAGCAGATGATGGAAATGCTTATGGAAACTATGAAGTTGCCAGACATTATGATTATGGGATAGGCTGTGAAAAAAATAAAAATTTAGCAACCTCTCATTATCAAAAAGCGTATAACTCTTTTTGTGGGATGATTAAAAAACAAGAGGATGACAATCTTCTTTATAGACTTGGAATGATGACTTTAAAAGGAAAAGGATGTGAAAAAGATATTGATAAGGCAATCTCTTATCTTGAAAAAGCAGTCAGTCTTGAAAATGAGAATGCAAAATTGTTGCTTGCACAACTTTATTTAGAAGTAGATGATTATGAAAATATTCCTAAAGCCATGACATGGTTGGAAGAATCAAAAAGTCAGCTTGCCTGCTATATTTTAGGGAAAGAATATAGTAGAGGGAAACATATAGAGAAAGATATCAAAAAAGCAATTCATTATCTTTCATTATGTGAAGATAATGAGTATGCTTTCTATAAACTATCTAAAATTTATGAAGAAATCAAAAATCATGATCTTAGTATTTATTATTTAAAGATGTCTTGTGATAAACAATATGAACCTGCACTTGTCAAAATGGCTCAATTACTTATAGAAGGTAAAAAAATAGAAAAAGATATTGATAAAGCTATTGATTATCTAAGAATTGCAGATTCAAACAATAACCAGTTTGCTCAGTATATGCTAGGCAAACTTTTTTTATTTGGAAAAGATGTTGGACAGGATAAAGAACTGGCAGTTGAATATCTTCAAAAATCAGCTGAACAGGGAAATGAATATGCCCAATATCTATTGGATCATATGGATGATTTTTATAATCAGTCATTGGCATTGATGACATCAAGATTTTTCCATCATGTGAGTCACATTTTTCAAAGTCAGATGCCACTAAGCAATCATCCACTAGCAGGTACAGAAAGGAAACTGAGACAGAAAATCATGCAAAAGAAATTAGCAGTGGGTCATAAACAAGATGACCATGCATTAAACTAGGAGGATTTCAATGAAAAAGAATAAATATAATTTTAAAGATATACAAAAGATAGGAAACAGCAAACAAAATCTATCAAAAAGGAAGAATACAGCCATCAAAAAAAGAATCAAGGAAAGGAACAGGTAGGAAATGGAAAGATACAAAAGGTTTTCTGATGAACAGATTGCAGTTGCCAATCAAGTTGACCTTGCTGAATATTTAAGACATCAAGGAGAAACGTTAACAAAGGCTGGTAAAGATATGAGATGGAATCGTTATACAAGTGTGACCATAAGAGGGAATCAATATTATAAATGGAAAACACAGGAAGGTGGATATCCAATTCAATTTTTAAAGGAGTTTTATGGCTATAATTTCAAACAGGCTATGGAACTCCTTTTATCTTTTGCGAATGATACAGGAATGACAATTGATGTACATCCAGCAGAAGAAGTGAAGAAAGAATTTATCATGCCAGAAAGAAATGATTCGATGAGGAGAGTTTATGGATATCTGTTAAATAGTAGATTTATAGATAAAGATATTCTTAATAAATTTGTACAAAAGGGATTAATTTATGAGGATAAGAAATACCACAATGTCATATTCGTTGGCTATGATGAGGAAGGTATACCAAGACACGCACATAAAAGAAGCACGTTGATTCAGGATGGATTTAGAGGAAATGTTGAAGGTTCTGATCCAAAATATACTTTTCACTATTTAGGGCAGAGCAATCAGATTTATGTTTTTGAAGCACCAATAGATATGCTTTCCTATATTTCGTTACATAAAGAGGACTGGCATAAACATAATTATATTGCATTGAATGGACTTGGAACACAGGGGTTGGAATATTTATTAGATTCAAATGATTCTTTGCAGAAAGTTTTTCTTTGTTTCGATCATGATACAGCAGGGATAGAAGGTGCAGAAAGAGTTTTAGATATGCTTTATGATAAACAGATGGTCAATGCCTCTATTATCCAACCAAAGAATAAAGATTTTAATGAAGACTTGAAAGAACTTCATGGCATTGAAATAATAAAGGCAGTTGATAATCCTAAATATAAAGAAATGAATACTGAGATAGAAAATGTAAAAAATTCGCATTTAGAATTATTTGGATATGATATGGTGACTCATTCCTCTATAGGTAATCAATTTATGAAAGTTTATTATTCTTTTAACAAAGAAGGAAAAAATGATTTTCATAATCTTAATGAGCAATCAGAAAAGTTATTGAAACTTATTTTAACTATGGAACATAAACTTTTATATCATAATACTTTTTTTACAAAGGAATCTAGAGTATGGAATATATTGAAA
>CATOPA010000106.1 GCA_951801965.1 uncultured Erysipelotrichaceae bacterium
GATGTATGCTTTGCGTGATGTGACAGCAACTGTTTCTTGTATTCCTTTGATTGCTTCTTCAATCATGTCAAAAAAACTTGCTGCAGGAAGTGATACAATTTTATTAGATGTCAAGTATGGGGATGGAGCATTTATGAAAACAAAGGAAGAAGCCAAACAGCTTGCCCAAACAATGATTGATATTGGTCATTCATTTCATAAAGATACAAAAGCAGCTCTTTCAAATATGAATCAACCTTTAGGTTATGCTATTGGAAATATTTTAGAAGTGAAGGAAGCTATTGCTTCTTTAAATGGGAATGGACCTCAAGATTTAATGGAATTATGTTTACAATCTGGTAGTCATATGCTTATGCAAGCAAAACGTGTTTCTTCTTTAAAAGAAGGGAGAGCATTATTAGAAGATACAATTACAAGCCGTCGTGCAAGAGATGTTTTATGTGCCATGGTCAAAGCACAAGGTGGAAATGAAGAGTATATACTACATCCAGAACTTTTTGAACAAGCCAGTGAAGTGATTGAAGTCAAGAGCATAACAAGTGGTTATGTGGAAAATGTTGAAGCACTCGCATTGGGAACTGTAAGTATGAAGCTTGGTGGTGGACGTCAAAAAATAACTGATCCAATTGATTATAGTGCAGGATTGATTTTGAATAAAAAAGTTGGTGACTATGTTCATCAAGGAGAAACTCTTGTTTTTGTTCATACAAATAGAGGATTAGATGAGGAACTTAAAATGGATCTTTTGAATACTTATCATTTCACAGACGAATATGTCGAAAAGCCTGTTTTGATAGAAGAAATTCTATAAAGTTTATTGATTTTTGATGTCAGTATTTTGTATAATATGTGATGGTGGTGATAAATATGGGGAAATTTTTATTTTTTGATATTGATGGTACTTTGATGGGTGCATCAAGAAAAGTTACTGAAAAGAATAAGCAAGCCATTGCAGAGGCGAAGAGGAATGGTCATAGAGTCTTTTTATGTACTGGTAGAGCACCAACAACGATTTATGAAGATTTAAAAGAAATTGATTTTGATGGAACTGTTTGTAGTGCAGGTGGTTTTGTTATAATTGGTGAAAAATATATTTTTGAAAATTTTATCAATCAGTATCTTTTATCTGAAGTTATGACAATTTTTATTAATAATCGTATTTTATTTACTTTAGAAACAAAAAATGCATTGTATCAAACACCTGGTGTTAATGAATTTTTTGATAGAAAGCATCAGCAAGATTGTAAGGATAATTTAGAGCTTGCAAGATTTTTTGAGATAAGAAGAAAAAATGAAAAAAGAAAACCAATCAAAGATTTTAATATTTTAAATACTGGTGTCACAAAAATTTGTTTTATTGCACCAGATAAAAAAGATTTTTATGATTGTGTTTCATTTTTAGAAGAATTTTTTAACGTTGTCACATTTTCTAAAGAGACAGATGAATTTGTGAATGGAGAAATTATTTTAAAAAATTGTACAAAAGCTGATGGTATTTTAAAGGTTGTTAATTATTATGGTGGTAAAATGGAGGATACTGTAGGATTTGGGGATAGTATGAATGATTATCAAATGTTAGAGGAAGTCAATATTGGTGTTGTTTATGAAAATGCTCCTGAGAATCTAAAAGCATTGTGTCAATATTATTTTACTGATCCTGATGATGATGGAATTTATAAAGTTATGAAAGAGATTGGTCTTATTCAATAGAAATTTACTCAGAAAAAGTTATTTTATGTATTTTCATTAATAAATATTTTATGTATAATAATGTTATGGGATTTTGTATATGAGATGATATGAATTTCTTGTACAATGTACTCGATTTTATGAAGGAGGAAAAAATATGGAGTATGAAATTATTGGAACACCACTTCCAGTTGTTGTATGTCATTTAAAACAAGGTGAATATATGTTAAGTGACAGTGGAGCAATGGCATGGATGGATCCATGTATGGAAATGGGAACAACAAGTAATGGTGGTATTGGAAAGGCATTTGGAAGAATGTTTTCAGGAGAAACAATGTTCTTAAATACCTATACTGCAAAAGCTGATGGAAAAATTGCGTTTGCATCATCATTCCCAGGAGAAATTAGAAAGTATGATATTGAACCAGGAAAGGAAATTATTGTTCAAAAATCTTCTTTTCTTGCAAGTGAACCAACAGTAGAAAGAACAGTTTTCTTTAACAAAAAAGCAATGACTGGTATTTTTGGTGGAGAAGGATTTATTATGAATAAACTTTCTGGAAAAGGAACTGTTTTTATTGAAATCGATGGAGCAACTGTTGAATATGATTTAGCACCAGGACAACAAATTATTGTTGATACAGGATATGTTGCGTTAATGGATGCAACTTGTACAATGACAACACAGAGCGTTCCAGGATTAAAGAATAAAGTTTTTGGTGGAGAAGGGTTATTCAATACTGTTGTAACAGGACCTGGAAAGGTTGTCTTACAAACAATGCCTATTTCTGCAATCGCAAGTTCTTTAGTCACATATTTACCAGCAGGAAAATAAGTCATACATGATGTATGGCTTTTTTATTTTATTCAATAATAAGTTTTATAAAGAGATTTTTTGAGAGAATCTTTGTTATAAGATTCTTTTTTTGGCATTAAAATTCTAGTTTTGTCGAATCAGTTTTTTTTGTTTTTAAATGTGTTATGATAATACGCAAAGGAGGTTAGGAATATGGAAAATAGTATTCAAATAGAAAAAAGTAGTCATTTGATTATTGTATATTTTTATGGTGAAATTGATTGTGTCAATGCACCTATATATAGAAAACAATTAAGTGATCTTATTGAATCAAGTCAGGAAGATATTGTTTTTGATTTTACAAATATATCTTTTATAGATAGTTCAGGAATTGGACTCGTTTTAGGGCGATATAATCAGTTGAAATTTGAGCATCGTACTCTTATCTTGACTGGTTTAAATCAAGTTGCTTATCGTTTATTTGAATTAACAGGATTATTTCAAATTATGCCATATTATGAGTCAATAGAAAGCATAAAGGAGGGAATGCTATGAATCAAATGGAGTTGAGTTTTTCAGCAACTTTGGATAATGAAAACTTTGCCCGTAGTGTTGCAGGTGCATTTATGACACAATTGAATCCAACAATAGATGAAGTGATTGAGATGAAAACAATTGTTGCTGAAGCAGTCAGCAATGCCATCATTCATGGGTATAATCATAATGCTGAGTGTAAAGTTATGATGAAAATGACGATTGAAAATCGTGAAGTTAAGCTGATTGTCCAGGATTTTGGGAAGGGAATTGAAAATCCTGAAGAAGTCAAAACACCTTTTTATACAACGCAAAAAGACTTAGAACATGCTGGAATGGGATTAACAATCATAGAAACACTTGCTGATTCTTTAGAAATAGAAAGTGTTATCAATATAGGAACAAAATTAATTATTACAAAAAGTCTAAAAAATCATGGCTAAATCAAAGACATTAGATCTTCTTGAAAAAGTACGTTTAGGGGATGAACAAGCTAAAGAAGAAATCGTTAAAGATAATTTAGGACTTGTATGGTCCATTGTTCATAGATTTAAAAATAATTACTATGATAAAGAGGATTTATTTCAAATAGGCTGTATAGGATTGATGAAAGCTATTAATCATTTTGATACGTCTTATCAAGTTCAATTTTCTACTTATGCTGTACCTATCATTATGGGTGAAATCAAAAGATACTTTAGAGATGATGGAACAATTAAAGTCTCTCGTTCTTTAAAAGAATTAAATATTAAAGTCACAAAGGCAAAAGAGGTTCTACAAGCCTCATCGCAGGATGAACCAACAGTAGAAGATATTGCGAAATATTTGAATGTTGATGTTCAAGATGTTGTAGAGGCTATTGATTCTTCTTATTATCCAACATCATTAAATGAGCCTATTTATGAAAAAGATGGATCAACAATTAGTGTGGAAGATCGTATTATCGATAAGAAAGATGAAATGTGGTTTGAAAAAATTGCATTAGAAATGGAAATGGAGAAATTAGACGATAAAGAGAAGATGATTATCTATATGCGTTATCAATTAGATTATAATCAAGATGCTGTCGCAAAGCGCTTAGGTATTTCTCAAGTTCAGGTTTCACGTTTAGAAAAGAAAATTGTAACAAAATTAAGAAGTCGCTTAAAAGATGGATAAAAGTGTGTTATAATATTTCAAGGTGATGAAAATGGAAAAAGAAAGTATCAAAGAATCTTTGTTTGAATATATAAAAGTCATTATTATAACTGTAGTGGTAACACTAGGTATTCTCTATTTTATTCAAGTTTCTAAAGTTGTTGGAGCCTCTATGGAACCAACTTATCATAATGGAAATATTATTTTGGTTGATAAATTTTTTTATAAAAGATCAAGTCCTCAATATAATGATATTGTTGTTGTCAAGTATCATGTGAGTGAAGGAGAAGAACAAATTATTAAGCGTATAGTTGGGCTCCCTGGAGATCATTTATCAATAAAGGATAATCAGCTTTATCGAAATGGCGAGTTGCTTAAAGAAGATTACATTAATGAACCTATGATATGGGAAGATTTTGAATGTGATATTCCTGAAGGAAAGGTTTTTATCATGGGAGATAATCGTAATCATAGTATTGATTCAAGAATGATTGGATATATTGATTTTGATGAAGAGATTGTTGGTCGTGTGTTTTTTAAGGTCTTTTAATAAGACCTTTTTCTTTTGGAGGATATATGAAAAAATTAAAATATAAACGAGTCATTTATGTAAGTATGATTGTTTTATGTTTGATAAGCATGAGTATTTATTTATTCATCAATAGAAGTCATATTCATGAATATAATGGAAATATTAAAACTTATGTAGGAACTTATCGTCAGGATAATAAAGTTTATACATTTGATTTAAAAGGATTTTATGCTCATGATCAGTATTATGTATCATTAAATGATATGTATAATGTTGTTGTAATTATGGATAAGGAAGCGACGGTATTTCTTCATCCTGATAAGCATCTTTTAAAGTATAAAATGCGTGATGGTGAATATTGTTTTGATTATGGCTATCACAAGATTGTATACAATAATGATTGTATTGACTTAAAAAAGAATAGAGATTATATTTATGTTTCTCATAAAAATATATATATTTCTGTGTCTTTAATAGAAAAAATAATTTTAAAAAACGAAAAAAAGATAAAAATAGAAGATGCAAACGCTATCATCGAATAATTTTTCTATTTTTAGTAGTCAAGTGAAGCTTTTTTTGATAGAATGTAAAAAAATAAAATGAATATACCAAAGGAAAGGGTGGGAATATGGCGTATAAATTTAATATTACAAGAGGAAGTGCAATTTTAAATTTTTCTGAGGAATTTTGTCAAAGTCGTTGCCAATTAATTGAAAGTGAATCTTTCGCAAAGGTGATTGAAAAATATATTAAGGATATTAGAAGAAGAGATACAACAATTTATAATTATCTTCATAAAGTTCAAAATGATGATGTTGATTTGTTAAGTGACTTAAGAAGTATTTTTAAATTGTTGTTGGTGATGTCTGTAAAGGAATTGTGTTTGATTCGTAAAGAGATGAAACCATATTTTGAAGATAAAGATATGTTTATTGAGCTGGTTGAAGATATTTATTTATTTTGGAGACGTCTTCAAAGATATGCTGTTGTGTTTAATGAAACAACAAGAGGAGCAGGATATCAAAATGTTCAGTTTGCTGATGCACAAAACGAATTTGAGGAATTGGTTTTAGAAGTGTATCGTTCTATTCAATCAGCATTAGGAAAGAAAGATAAAGTTTTACGTCAGATAACAGCAGGTGTTAATGCTGGTTTAACTGTGACTCATATGAGACCTTTTTTACCATATGAATATCGTAATTTAGATGAAATTCCTTTTATTGAGTCAGTTGTTATACATCCTCCCTTTATTGCATATTCAAAACGTAATAAAAGAGATGGTGTGTTTCCAGAAGTAAAAACAAATCCTATCGAGGATAAGAAATTTGATGCAGATTCATGGTTCTGTTATCCAGCAAAGGTTGGAGATTTGCTATGCTTTGTTTATTTTAATGTAAAGTTTATGGCTCAAGGTGTTACATTATGCAACTTATTTGATTTAGCAGATGAAGAAGAATATAGAAATAGAAAACCTGATTTAATTTATGTCTTTGGATATGAGGATGGAAAAGATAATCAAGCTTTCTTCCAAGATGAATCAAATGATATGTTAGTCGCATTATTATCTGCAAATGATGAGTTTGATTATTTTGGATATATGAAAAAAATGATCTTAACATTACACAATGTTCAAAAGATTAATCATAGACAATTACCAATTCATGGAGCAATGGTGCAAATGACTTTGCATAATGGTGAAACAAAAAACATTGTTGTCATGGGAGACAGTGGTGCAGGGAAAAGTGAGACAATTGAACAAATTAAAGTTCATGGTGCAGCTTATATCACTGACTTAAAAACAATCTATGATGATATGGGAGTTTTGTCATTAGATGAACATGGTAAAGTGAAAACTTCTGGAACTGAGATAGGAGCATTTGTCCGTTTAGATGATTTGGATGCTGGGTATAGCTTTAAAGAGTTAGATAGATCTGTATTTATGAATCCTGATCAAGTCAATGCTCGTATTGTCATACCTATTACTGCTTATAAGGACGTTGTCGCAAAACATGATGTGGATATGTTCTTATATGCTAATAATTATGATGAAAATGGTGACTCATTGGATTTCTTTGATACACCAGAATCAGCATTAGAAGTTTTTAGAGCTGGAAATCGTATGGCTAAGGGAACAACAACAGAATATGGATTGGTAGGAAGTTATTTTGCAAATCCATTTGGACCAGTTCAAAGACGTGAACAAACTGAACCTATTTTACAGGATTATTTTAAAAGAATGTTTAAGCAAGGTGTAAAAGTTGGACAGTTACGTACAAGACTTGGTATTAAAGGAAATGAACATACTGGACCTCAAAAAGCTGCTATTGATATTTTAAAATATTTAACTGGTGAAGATGAGTTAAAGGCTTTACCAGATGAAGATTAATAATTTTATATTTATTCTGTCTTAAAGATATGATTTAGACCCTAATTAAGTTTTATATTTAATTAGGGTTTATTGTTTTTTTAAGACTTATATTATCGCTTATTTTTTTTGATAATTATAATAGAATGGTTACAAAACGGCAATCAGACAGGCAATATTAGGAGTGTAAAATGAGAAAGCAACAGTACTTGCCATTGGC
>CATOPA010000107.1 GCA_951801965.1 uncultured Erysipelotrichaceae bacterium
AGCTTCTCTTCGCCTTGTCCATTCTTACCAATTTGATAAACACCATCATCACTAGAATAATAAATCATATCATCTACTACATTAATACAATAAGTTCTACGATCATTGAGCTTTTTATTTTCTTTTGTTTTCATATCATAGACATAAAGTCTTTCAGAGTCTGTATCAGACTGATAATAAATATATTCATCAATCACTGTTACATAATAAGCCTTTGTTTTTACAAGAACTTCTTTATTTGCTCCTGTTAGTGTTGTCTTACAAATGTTCATATTTTCATCAGTAAAATAAATAGCATCCTTTGTTACAGTGACATATTGACACTTTTCCTGTATAACAGTTTCCCTATTTTCTAGATTTCTATCCATTGAAATAAGATATCCCTGATCATCACAAATATAGACTTTACCTTCAGTAAGATAAACTTCACCACCTTGATTGATATTAGAAATATGAGTAGATGAACTGTTATCACCATGAATACTTAATTCTTCATATTCAAAAGAAGGGGTTGATGAAGATGCTAAATATTGTGTTAAATCTGGTCCATAATATATATATGAATAAGAAACAATAGTCACAATAATCAAAGCCATCACTGATAAAATAATAACTTTTTTATTGACCTTTTTATTCACTTCAATATCTTGAAAAGAGATTGTCTTTTGACCATCAGCATATTCCTGATGAGAAGCTAATGGCTCATAATACCCTCCCTTTTGGGCATACTGAGAACTCTCTAAATGCTGCGATGTTAAAGGTTCATAATGCCCTTCCTTTTGTGAATAATCTGGAGTTTTTTCTAGGTTTGTTCCACAATGTGAACAAAAACGTGCTTGCAAAGCAAGCGGTCTATGACAAACTGGACACTTTTTTATTTGCATTCCACAATATGGACAATAATTTAAGTTTTCATCTATTTCATGTTGACATCTTGAACAGATCATATTGACTTCCCTCCATACAAAAGCACTCTAATGAGTGCCATCTTGTTTTTCATCAACAACTTTATAATCTACATCAATGATATCAGGATTTGATGATTGCTGCTGATATGTATCTTGTTGATAATAAGTTTGATCATATGTTGTTGTTTGATCTTTTCTTTTAGGTCTAGATCTAAAAATTGTTGTGATAAGCCATAAAACAATAAAAACTGGTAATAACCAAATCACTATAGGTAAAAAGATTCTTAATACAAACATAATAATCATCATAAAAATTAATAAATATAAAAAGCTATATCCCATATATATTCTCCTTTATTATTGATTAGTCTATACAATCAATATAAACTATAAATGAACTTCTTCATCACGCCACTTAAAAAGAGTATTCATAGGAACTTTTAAACCAATAGAAAATTTTTCTATAACCTTTAAAGTCACATTTCTTGTTCCTCTTTCTACATCAGAAACATAATTTTTAGATAGCTGACAACGAAAAGCTAATTCTTCTTGTGAAATATTTTGTTTTAATCGTATCTCTTTGATTCTTCTTCCAAATTTAACATGAATATCACTCATATAAATCCTTCTCCATTTGTCTTAATTTTTGTGCTTCTTCTTTAATCTTTGAAAAACGGTGATGCAATCCAGATTTACTAATTGTTTGTCCTTCTTGATTATAATAAGCTTCTGCCAATTCATTTAAAGTCAATTCTGGATTATCTAATCTTAATAATGCAACTTTTTGTGTCTTATCATCCAAAATCTCTAATCCTGCTTTATCAATCACATAAGCAATATCCTCAATTTGAGCTTGTGAAGCACTCATTGCTTTCACCTCATTAGCAATATCACAATTGTTCCATCTATTCACAGTATTAGCCATGGAGCGATCAATACGTGTCATTTCAAAATTCATAACTGAACGTGATGCCCCAATAGCTCTTAAAAAATCACCAATTTTCTCAGCTGCTTTTAAATAAACAATATACTTATTACGGCGTTTAATAACTTTTGCATTCAACTCATAATCATTCATTAAATTTTCTATAAAATAAGCATAGTCTTCTTCATTCACACTCATTTCTAAATGATAATTAGATGTATCAGGATTATTCACACTTCCACATGCTAAAAAGACACCTGCTAAATAAGCTCTTTTTTGTTCATCACTTTCTAACAATCTTTGATCTGGTATGGATTTCATACCAATCTCTTTCATCATATATAAATCTTCTAATATTTCCTTTGCCTTAGAAACCTTTAAAATATAAACATTATTTTTCTTAAGTTTCATTTTACGAGAAACTCTAAATTCTATATATGGCTGATAAAGATTTTTAAAAATTTTATGAAGCTTAGAAGCTATCTTCGCATTTTCAGTACGCAATGTCAAAGATAGTCCTGATTGATTTAATGAAAGTGTTCCAACAATCTTAATCATTGCACATAGAATAGCTCTTTCACATTGATCATTAAAATCATTAAAAACAATTTCTTCCTTGACTGCTCTTGAAAAAGATATCATGTTCTTCCTCCTTAATGGTCAGCATCTCTATGCCATTTATATACTTGATAATATTGAGAATAATAATCCGCAAAAAAGTTTGTCAATGTAACTGAACGATGTTGCCCACCAGTACATCCAATCCCTACAATAATTTGCATTTTTCCTTCTTCTTCATATTTTTTTAATAAATAATCATAATATGCTATTGTTTTTTCTATAAACTCTTGTGTTTCTTTTTGTTGCATGACATAGTCATAAACAGCTTTATCATTACCAGTTAAAGGTCTTAATTCTTCTATATAAAATGGATTTGGTAAAAAACGCACATCTAACAAAAGATCAGCATCCTTTGGAACACCATGTTTATATCCAAATGAAACAAAAGAAACTCTAAAAACTTCTTGATTTTCTTTATGAAAATATGTTTCTAATAAATCTTGTAATTTTGTTGTTTTTAACAAAGAAGTATCAATAACAATATTAGCCAGCTTGCTGACTGGTTCTGACATTTCTCTTTCAACATCAATAGCCTCACTTAATGAAGATGCTTTGTTACTAATCATCAATGGGTGAGAACGTCTTGTTTGTTTATAACGAGATAACAATAACTCATCATCACAATCCAAGAAAATAACAGTTAAATCAATCCAATCCATGTTTGCTAAAACACGTACAGCAAGTATAGCATCCTCCAATGCAACTGCCATTGCTACCTTTGAATATTTTGTTGAAGTTCTTAATAACTCTCCAAATTCCTTTAATAAAGCAACAGGATAATTATCAATACAACGATACTCCATATTCTCGAAAATAGCCATTGCTTGAGTCTTTCCTGCTCCTGACATCCCTGTGACAACAATCACTTCTATTCTATCCATCATTCCATCTCCCTCTTGTATATACTATATCAAATTTCCCACCATAAGTGTACTCTTTTTTTCATTTCACGAAATTTCACACACAAAAAAAGAAAAAAGAAATTTCACTTCCTTTTTTCTTTTCTTGATTCGTAGTTAACGAATCGGATCCTATAAATACATTTATAGTTTATCACATTTAAAAAATATTGTCAAAAAGATACTAAAAAATTCACATTAATTTATACTAGAAACATCGCAACAATCAAAGGAATTGTTCCTACTGAAAATAAAGTTGTCATAAAAACCGTTTTTGCAGCTAGTGAAATATCTCCATCATACTCAGTTGCAAATAAAACAGCACTATTTGCAACTGGCATTGAAATCACAATTAAAGTAATTCCTAGTATTAATGGATCTTTAATAAAAAAGTTTAAAATAGGAAAAACAAGAATAGGAATAATTACTTGTTTAATAAGTGTATATGGATATATTCGCCATTCTGTAAAAACTTCTTTTAATGGAATTGTTGCAAGTGTTGAACCAATGACCAGCATAGCCATAGGTGTCGTCATATCACCTATCATTGTTATTGTTGAAGAGACAACATCAGGAACACTTAATTTAGCAAAATAGAAAACCATCGCAACAAGAGAAGCAATAACTCCTGGCGATAAAAGACTCTTTATATCCATGTGTGTACTTTGCTCTGTTCCATAGTTCATTATTATTGGACCAACCGTATAAACAAGTAAGTTAAAAATCATATTAAAGATAGCTGTATAAAAAACAGCATCATTTCCAAATATTGATTTCATAACAGGAAATCCCATAAATCCAATATTAGAAAAAACTGTCATAAAAACATATAATCCTTGTTGTTGAAGAGGGATTCTCATGATTTTAACAAGTATAAATCCAATAATAGGTAAAGCAATATAAATAAGAAACCCCACAACAAAAACAAATAAAATATTATTTAAGCTTTGATATTCTGTCGTTGATAAAACAGATGATAAAATCATTGCTGGTGTTGTCACAAACAATAAAAATGTAGTTAATTTTTTATTCAGCTCTTTATCAAATAAATGAATTTTAAACAAGAAATAACCCAATGCTATCACAATAAAAAGCTGTATCATTTGCATTAGAATAACATAAATATCCATTATCCTTTTAATCCTCTTGCTTGCCTATCCATATTTTCTACAACAACATCATAAATTTCTCCAAGTGAAGAAGCATATTCTAAAACTTTCCATGGTTCATTTGTATGAAAATGAATTTTAATAAGTTCATCATCTCCTACAGCAAGTAAACAATCTCCTTCAAAATGTTCAGTTATATAATCATGTATTTGATCTTCTGAAAGATTTTTTCCTTCAATCAATAATTGTGTATCAAAAATATATTCCATTACTCTTCTCCTTCAAACAAACATGCTCCATTTGTTTCAATCACTTTTTTATACCAATCAAATGATTTTTTCTTATATCTTTTATATGTTCCTTGACCATGGTCATCAGCATCTACATAAATAAAACCATAACGTTTGCTCATTTGTTTTGTAGATTCACTCACAAGATCAATACAACCCCATGATGTATATCCCATTAAGTCAACGCCATCAATTTCAATCGCATTCAATATTTCTCTAAAATGAGCATCAAAATAATCTATTCTATACTGATCATCAACATATCCATCAACAAGTTCATCTTTAGCACCTAACCCATTTTCTACAATAAACAATGGTTTTCTATAGCGATCATATAAATCTACCAAAGAGACTCTTAATCCAATAGGATCGATCTGCCATCCCCAATCAGAACTAGGGATATAAGGATTTTTAATAGCTGTCATTGTATTCGCAGCTGTTTTCTTTAATCCTTCATCATTCTTAGCAACACAGCTTGAAGAATAATAACTAAATGAAACAAAATCAACTGGATACTTCTTCATGATTTCTAAGTCATCTTCTTCCATCTGAATATGAATACCTTCATTTTTAAATTTTGACAATAAATAAGCTGGATATTCACCAAAAACTTGTGTATCACTATAACAATATGTACTTCTCATATCTTGCTGTGCCTGTAAAACGTCTTCTGGACGGCATGTATAAGGATAATATGTTAATTTTGTTAGCATACAACCTACTTTTGATCCTGGAATCAATTCATGGCATATTTTGGTTGCTAAAGCAGAAGCTACAAATTGATGATGCATTGCCTGAAAAATAACTTCTTTAAAATTTCTTCCTTGAAATCTATCTTCTACAAGCCCTCCTGTTGTATAAGGATGTCTAATCATAGAGTCAACTTCATTAAATGTTAACCAGTATTTTACCTTGTCTTTATATCTCTCACAAATCACTTGAACATATCTTACAAACATGTCAACAACTTCTCTTGATGCCCATCCATCATAATTTAAAACAATATTCAATGGTGGTTCATAATGTGACATTGTCACTAATGGTTCAATACCATATTTATGACATTCATCAAAAATATTATCATAAAACTTTAATCCTTCTTCATTAGGTTCTTTATCATCCCCATTTGGAAAAATTCTAGACCATGCTATTGACATACGATAAACTTTAAATCCCATTTCAGCAAATAATTTAATATCTTCTTTATAGTGATGATATCCATCACTTCCATGTCTTTTTGGATATAATGAACTATCATTTGATTGTAAAGCTTCTTCTATATCTTGTGTTGTCATAGAATTATGTTTTTGATAATCTTGAACATCAACATCAAAATGATGCTTGGCACAATCAGAAACACTGATTCCTTTACCACCTTCATTCCATCCTCCTTCATATTGATTAGCGGCAGTTGCGCCACCCCATAAAAATCCTTTTGGAAATTGTCTTGTCATTCCTCTTTCCTCCTTTTTTGAACATTATATACTCTTTAAATATGTATGAAAAGGTATTTTCATACATTGAAAACAAGCTCTGATTCAAAATAAATTCTATATGAATTCTATTATTAAAAATATATACTTTTTAAAATAATCTCGTTATAATAATTATAGTCACTTAAAAATATTTAAAGGAGAAAAATGATGAACGAAGGTATTAAAGATATTCAATTAATGTTAGAAAACTATGAGACAATTGTCATTCCTAGAAATATGATTGGGCAAATTGTTATTAAAGATTTTAAAGAAAGTTTAAGAAGAAGAGCTATAAATAGCATTATATTTATGAAAACTTCATATTATGTTATTCTTCAAATTAAAGATGCAAATCAAATTTATCATGATTCTGAAGAATCAATATTTGAATATGACGATGATGAAATCACTTCATTATTAGAAAAATTAAAATATAACAATATCACAAATATTCTTATCAATTACGAAGATTCTGCAAAGAATTATAACTGGTTTGTGGGTTGGGAAAGTGTAGATGAAAAAACTAATTTACAAAACAAGCTTCAAACAACTCAAGAAGTTTTTAATGATATCTGGATTGCAATAGGAGAAAATGCGCAAAAAGAATTAGAATTATATTTACCTCATTCTCAAGAAGAAAGAGATAGTGATTGGAAGTTTATGAAATAACGATAAAATGAACATTATTCTTTTATGATTAATACTATAAAGGCTTTTAAGATTCAATCTCTTAAAAGCCTTTTATAATATAAATAACTTATCAAACAGCAGATAATCAAAGGAACGATAAAAAGAATCATGATAACCATTATAAATTGAATATCTAAAAAAGAATGAAGCATCAATACAATCATCATATTCAAAATATAAAATAATGCAACAACCAAAATAAAACCATACAATCCTAAAACTTCATATAATATAATTTTCTTTTGATCATCTTTTGTATATCCACTTTTTTGTAATGCTTGAAATACTTTTTTCCTGCTAGGAAGTTCATTTGCATAATTTAATAA
>CATOPA010000108.1 GCA_951801965.1 uncultured Erysipelotrichaceae bacterium
CTTAAAGACATCCATATCTTTAGATAATCCACGAACATATTCCATAGATTCTTTCAAAATCATATTTGCATTTCTTTTTGCTTTTTCAATTAACTCACTTGCTTCTTTTAAAGCTAATCTCGCAATTTCTTCGTTTGTCTTTTCATGAACTTCCAACTGTTTTGTAAGTAAAGTATTTTCTTCTTTTAAATAAGCAATTTCCTCTTCTAAAGATGCTATTTTTTCTTTATTCAAATCCACTTCTTTATTTAAAGATGAAACATACTCATCTACTTCAATTTTACGATAACCTCGAAATTGCTTTTTAAATGTAGTCACATCATTCACCTCACTTATAAAAATATCCTGTCACAACAGAATTCCCTTGCTTTGTAAATCTCTTTTCATCTACAATTTTTACTCTTCCATGACGTTTAAAAGATATCATGTCATTATTATGACATAAAAAGTTCACTTCTTCAACCAATTTATGATTGACTTTGACAAAACCTGATCGAATTGCTGTATTTGCCTGTTGTCTTGAAACTTTATATAATGTTGCAACAAGTCTATCTAATCTCATACTTGACACAAAAAAAGTTTTTGAATTGTATTCGTGAGAAATTGTAATCTGTCCATATACTTCTTTTAAATGAACCTTTGACTTTTTGATTTGTGTTAAGTTATTTTGAATATATGAGAATGTCTGCTTTGTACATGTAAAATACAAACAATCCTTATCATAAATATCTCCAATGCAATCTCTTTTTATCCCAAGACTCATCAAAGCACCCAAAACATCTTTATGTAATAACTTTCCAAACTGATGGTTATAACCCACTTCAACTATAACAATATCAAAATCATCTTGATGAATTTCATAAAAATCAGGGCAAATAATCATACGTTGATTTTCAGCATTAACAAAGCCACCATATGAATCAACAATTAAATCATGCTGTCCTATGATTTTGTAAACAAGATCCTGTTCATGGGGATTATAAAAAGGTGTTAATATCATTCTTTGATGATCCAATGCTTGGTTTTTATAGTCAATAATCTTTTTTACAAAGATTTCATCACCTTTAAAATGCTCTAACATAATGAAAAGAAGTATTAGCTAGGCTAATACTCAAATTATTCTTCAGTTTCATTGGCATCCATTGTAATATTTCCAGAAACGCCAATATTTTTAGGTGTACATAAGAAAATCTTTGGACCAATTTGTTGAATATCCCCTTCAATTGCAAAAATAACACCACTTAAAAAGTCAATAACACGTTTTGATTGCTCTTTTTGTAAACGATGTAAATTAACAACAGCAGCTCTCTTTTGTTTCAAATAAACTGCAATGTCTTGTGTTTCACTATATGCTCTAGGTTCAAATAATACTAAATGACTATCTTTATTCGCACTCAATGCTCTCACTGCATCACTTGTTCTTGTAGACTTAGGTTTTTCAAACATACTTGTTGTTTTAGGTTGTTCTTCTTCATCTATTTCTACATCTTCATAAACGTCATCTTCGTCATCTTCTTCAAAAAACCATTTCTTTACTTTATCCATAAGGCGTCCTCCATAACTCTTCTTTGCATATTATAACATAACATAAACATGAAAAAAAGAGGAAATTGCAAGAGATAACGTTAAATTTCCTCTTTTTCATAGCTATACTAGCAATCAATATTCACTAAAATCACATCATCACCAATTGTTATAATATTTTCAACGGGGATACAAAATGTTGGTGGTCCCTTAAAAAAGCATATTAAACGAAATGCTGAAACCTTTTCAACAATAATAGCTTGAATACATTTACAAAATGGATCTATTTCTATATCCACAACATAACCAATTTTAGTCCCTGTTGAAGCATTCACAACATCTTTACTTTGTAATCCAATAAATCTCATGATATCACCATTGTATTATATGCATTATGCTTCCATATATTTCTTCAATTGTTTCAATGCCTGTTTTTCAATACGAGAAACTTGTGCTTGAGAAACATAAAGTTCTTTAGCAATTTCACTTTGTGTATGTCCTTTAAAATATCTTTCTTGAATAATCTGCAATTCTTTTTCATTCAAATGTTGCAAGGCATCATGCAAATCAATCGAATTTTGAATTTCTTCTATATAATCTTTGCGATCTGGAATTTGACTTTCTAAATCAATTTGTCCTTGTCCATCATTTTGCACTTCTTGGGATAATGAAGAAACTCCATTAGTAGAACTCATTGCCTCTACAATATCATAATCTTCTACCTGTAATATTTTTGCTAATTCTTCTATAGAAGCTTCTTTATGATGTGTTTTCATATATTCTTCATTTGCAAGTAAAACACGATAAGCTAAATCACGCATAGAACGTGGAATCTTCATTGGTGAATTATCACGAATATAACGTTTAATCTCTCCTAAAATTAAAGGCACAGCATATGTTGAAAAGCGTACATTTAATGATGTATCAAAATTATTGATTGCTTTCATAAGTCCAATGACTCCTACCTGAAACAAATCATCTAGATTATTAACACGATGATGATATTTTTGAACTAATGATAAAACAAGTTTTAAATTTGATAAAATTAATTCTTCTTTAATCTGCTCGTTATGTGTTTGTTGATATTTTTTAATCATTTCTATCATTTCTTGATGTGGAATTCTTTTAAAATCTTCTATTTTATAACCATTTATTTCAACTTTATATTTCGACATGGTTTCGACTCCTTTTGATAGAAGTCTCACCATTTTTTTATACATTATTCATCATTTAATTTATTTCTTAGTTTCTTGATAATCTTTTTTTCTAATCTAGAAATATATGATTGGGAAATTCCTAAAAGATCAGCAACATCTTTTTGTGTTAATTCCTCATGTCCAATCAATCCATATCTCATCATTAAAATCTGTTTTTCCCTTTTATTCAAATGATCTAATGCATAATAGAACTTTTCTTTTTGATCATTATATTCAATTTCATCTTGTACTATATCACTATCTGTTCCAATAATATCAGATAATAATAATTCATTTCCATCATAATCAACGTTTAATGGTTCATCTAAAGAAATTTCCTGTCTTAACTTATTATTTTTTCTTAAAAACATTAATATTTCGTTTTCTATACAACGTGATGCATAAGTTGCTAGTTTAATGTTTTTATCAATCTTAAAAGTATTGACAGCTTTTACAAGCCCTATTGTACCAATGCTAATTAAATCTTCTATACTTCCATTTTGCAATGAATCATATTTTTTAGCCACATAAACAACTAATCTCAAATTATGCTCTATTAACAAATCTCTTGCTTCCTCATCACCACTTTGCAATCTTATCAGTGCATCTTCCTCCTCTTTTCCTTTTAAAGGAGCTTTTAAAACATCATGACGACCAATATAAAATAAACTTTTCTTTTTTAAAAACCAGCTCTTGAACCTTTGTAAAATCATAACAATCCTCCTAACAGATCTGAATTTAAAATACAATCATATTCCTTTGATGATATCATTCCTGCATAAACATGTGAAATTTCTTTTCCTTGAATACTCATTTTATCAATTTCTATAATATCTATATTTTCTATTGCTGATGCTGTTTCAATTTGAATCACATCTATTTTTTTATAGTCTTTTATCAAAGACTCATTAATAAAAACAACTGGATATCCATGATAATAAACTTTATTCCCAGTATCTATAAAACCTAAACACTTTATACCAAAAAAACAAACATCTACCATATGTTTATCTTTAATCTTGTACTGACAAAAAGAAATATAGAAATAAAAAATACATATCATCATGAAACTTAATGCAAATAATGAATACCATTTAATTCCTTCAACAATAAGAATTCCTTGAAAAATTGTAGATGAAGGCAACATGACATCAACAAAGACAAGAATAGAAATATAAATAAACACATACAATGGATAATAAATATAAACAAGTTTTTTAAAGAAATAGAATGTCAAAAGGAAATCATATACTAAGAGAAAACCTTGGAAGAAATCAATAAATAAAAAAAGAAATGATATATTATAGGCAATAACATATTTTATAATTTCTTTTAATTGAAGCTGCTGATTCAATAAAAAGCATAATATTTCGATTGTCAGTAAAATAATCAATGCATTAATAATATATGTCACTTCTATATAGACTTCCATTGCTTTCACCTCAAATCTATTATAGAGAATCACAAGAAAAAAATATGTCAAACAAATACAGAATCACACAATATAATTTCCAACAAAAAAAGTAGAAGAAAGCTTTCCTCTACTTTTATTTATTTTATCATATAGCTTATTCAGCAGACATCTTTTCTAAACGTGCACGACGTTTTTGAGCATCTTTTTCACATTTATCCATTAATTCATCAGCATGTTCTGGATTGATTTTAGATAATTGTGCAAAACGGTTTTCACTCAATAAGAATTCTTTAAATTTAGAGAAATCTGGTGTTTTTGAATCAACTTGTAATGGATTCTTTCCTTCATCTTCTAAACGAGGATCGTATCTTAACAAGTTGAAGTAACCACATTCAATAGCACGTTTTTGTTGTTGTTGATGGTTAGCCAATCCACCTTTTATTCCATGTTCCATACATGGAGAATAAGCAATAATCAATGATGGACTATCATATGATTCAGCTTCTTTGAATGCCTTAATTGTTTGCATTGGATTTGCTCCCATAGCAACTTGAGCTACATAAACATGTCCATATGCCATAGCAATTTGAGCTAAATCTTTCTTAGCAACAGCTTTACCACCAGCAGTAAACTTAGCGATAGAACCAGCTTGAGATGACTTAGAAGATTGACCACCTGTATTAGAGTAAACTTCTGTATCAAGAACTAAGATGTTGACATTTTGGTCATTAGCAAGAACATGGTCTACACCACCATATCCGATGTCATAAGCCCATCCATCTCCACCAACAATCCATTGTGATTTTGTAACTAAATCACCTTTTTGTTCTAATAATTCTTTAATACCTTCACAAGCTGAAGCTTCAACCAATGAGACTAATTGATCATAGATTGCTCTTTCTTGTTCTCTTTGTCCTTTCACTTCAACATATTTTGTTAAAACTTCTTGAAGTTCTGGTTCGCAATCAGCTTTATGAGCTTCGATGATTTCTAATAAATGTTTTGTCTTATAATTTTCAGCAAGTTTCATACCAAAACCATATTCAGCATTGTCTTCAAACAATGAGTTTGCCCATGCAGGTCCTTGACCATTTTCATCAATATTACATGGTGTTGATGGTGTAGAACCTGTATAAATTGAACTACATCCAGTTGCATTAGCAATTCTCATATCTTTACCAAATAATTGAGAAGCTAAACGATAGTATGGTGTTTCACCACATCCACCACAAGCACCAGAAACTTCAAAATATGGTCTCATGAATCCAACACCTTTAACAGTTGTTGTTGGATAACGATCAGCTTTATAAGACACTTTAGCATACATATGATCTGCTAGAGGAGCATGTGGTAATTCTTCCTTAACAGGAACCATAGTTAATGCCTTTTGACCACCTTTACCTGGACATTCAGTTACACATAAACCACATCCAACACAGTTATCAGGTGATACTTGTACACGGTAAACTAAACCATCTACATTTCTACCAATTGGTTTTAAAACATCATTAGAGATATCTTCTGGCATAGCCTTCATTTCTTCTTCATCAATTAAGAAAGCACGAATTGTTGCATGAGGACATACCATAACACAATTATTACATTGGATACAATTTTCTTTTTCCCAACGAGGAACATCAATTGCAATACCACGTTTTTCTTTAATAGCTACACCTGACGCCATAGAACCATCAAGTTTATCCATAAATGCTGAAACTGGTAAATCATAACCGTCAAGACCATTAATAACAGAAACAAAGTTATCGAAATGATCATCACCAGTTCTTTCTCTACGACTTGTCACTGTTAAATCAGACCATTGTGAATCAACTTTTACTTCAACAATTGCATCTTTACCAGCATCAATAGCTTTATAGTTTAATTCAACAATAGCATCACCTTTTTTACCATAAGTTTTCTTTGCCATTGCTTTCATATATTCAACAGCTTTATCAATTGGTAAGATTTGAGGATTTAATGCAAAGAATGCAGATTGAAGAATTGTATTTGTTCTTCTTCCCATACCAATTTCATTAGCGATTTTATTAGCATTGATAATATAGAATTTTGCATTTAAATCAGCCAATTGTTTCTTTAATTTATTTGGTAAATAATCAACAATTTCTTTTTCATCAAATTCTGTATTTAATAAGAATGTTCCACCTTTTTTCAAGTTCTTTAACATATCATATTTTAAACAGTAATTATCTAATGAACAAGAAACAAAATCAGCATTATTAACATAATAAGTTGCACGAATTGGTGTATGTCCAAATCTTAAATTAGAACGAGTTGCTCCACCAGCCTTTTTACTATCATATGCAAAATATGCTTGTGAATACAAATCAGTATGATCACCAATAATCTTAATAGAAGATTTATTTGCAGAAACTGTACCATCTGATCCTAAACCATAGAATAAGCATGCAGTATAGTCTGCGTCAACATGGAAGTCTTTATCTTCTTCTAATGATAAGTGAGTAACATCATCAACAATACCAATTGTAAATGAAGTAAACGGATTATCATTTAATAAATGATCATATACAGCTTTGATTTGGCGTGGTGTAGTATCTTTAGATCCCATACCATAACGTCCACCAACAATCTTGATGTTTTTATCTTTTAATACTGATACAACATCTAAGTATAATGGTTCACCAGTTGCACCCATTTCTTTAGTACGATCTAAAACAGCAATTTTTTCAACAGTTTCTGGTAAAACATCTAATAAATATTTTGGTGAGAATGGTCTATATAAATGCACTTTCACTAAACCAACTTTTTCACCACGTTTTTCTAATTCATCAATTGTTTCTTTAATTGTTTCAGTTACAGAACCCATAGCAATGATAACACGTGTTGCTTCTTTATCTCCATAATATGTAAATGGAGCATATTCTCTTCCTGTAATTTCTGAAATTTTCTTCATATAATCAGCAACAACTTCAACAACAGCTTCATAATGTTTATTTTGTGCTTCTCTACCTTGGAAGTAGATATCATCGTTTTCAGCTCCACCACGTTCTACTGGATTCGTATGTGGATTCAAAGCATTTTCTTTAAACTTCTTAAG
>CATOPA010000109.1 GCA_951801965.1 uncultured Erysipelotrichaceae bacterium
CTCTTTTTTTAGTAATATTCATATTAGTAAACGTTCACTTCATGTACAGTGGGTTTCACGTATTGCTAGACAAATAGGAAGAGGATTGAACTTGAATTTAGATTTAATTGAAGCTATTGCTTTAGGTCATGATTTAGGACATGCTCCCTATGGACATGTTGGTGAAAGAGCAATTAATGATTGTTTAGTAGAACGTCAATTTGGTTATTTTACACATAATGCAAATAGTGTCCGTAATCTTTTATTTGCTGAAAGAAATGGAAAAGGCTATAATGTTTCTTTACAAGTTTTAGATGGAATATTATGTCACAATGGAGAAATTCTTTCTCGATTTTATAAACCAGAAAAAAAGAAAACAATAGAACAATTTTGGCAAGAATATGAAAATTGCTGGCATATAAAAGATTATTCAAAAAAGATTGTTCCAATGACATTAGAAGGATGTGTGGTACGTATTTCTGATATAATATCGTATGTAGGTAAAGATATTGAAGATGCTATTGAGGTAGGGATCATTCATGAAGACGATTTACCTCAAGAAGTTGTTGAGATTTTAGGTAAGGATAATAAGTCTATTATTAATCGACTGATTGGTGATTTGGTTATTCATAGTTATGACAAACCATATTTAGAATTTTCACAAGAGATTTTTAATGCTTTAAATGTTCTTTTTGATTTTATATCTACTCATATTCATCATCATCCTCTTATTATTAAAGAAAACGAAAAGTTGACAAGATTAGTGAAAGAGTTATATAATGCTTTATACGAAGATTTGGTTAATGATGAGAATATCATTTCTAGCTATGTAAAAAAGATGTCATATGATTATCAGCAATCGCCTAAAGAAATGATAGTTAGTGATTATTTGTCAGGAATGACTGATAGATATGCTTTGGAAGTTTATATAGATCGTTTTTTGCCAAAACAACATCATGAAACAATCTAAAAAAGAAGTATATTTATGAATAAAAACATGTTAATATAAAAATACAAGGAGGAAACGCTATGAAATTAATAATTGCAATTGTAAATAATGATGATAGTTCATCAGTTCAAACGGCTTTGACTGAAGGTGGATTTTTTGTAACAAAACTTGCTACATCTGGTGGCTTTTTAAAGAAAGGTAATACAACTTTCTTTATTGGAACAAATGATGATAAGATTGATGGAGCTTTGGAAATTATTAAAGCACATGCTAGAAAGCGTGTTGAAAAAGAACCAACTGTACCTCCAACTGAGATGGGTGAATTCTTTACACCTATTATGGTAGATGTTCTTGTTGGTGGGGCAACTGTTTTTGTTGTTAATGTGGATCGTTTTGAAAAAATTTAATGAGTCAATATAATAGATATTTCAGAGGATATAAATTATTGCTGATAATTTATATCCTTATTTTATAAGAAGTTCTGGTTTAAGTAAGGAGAATGATATGGAAATAAGGGTATTAAAAAAACATGAAATTGATTTGGCTAAAGAATTGATTTATATGACTTTTCATGAGTGTGTCATTGCTAATTGTTGTGAAAAAGAGATTTCTGATTTCTACAATTTTAATCAAATTGAAAACTTTCATCGGCTTATAGAAGAGGGACATCTTGTTGCTTTAGGTGTTTTAGATGATGAGAATTTGATTGCTGTTGCTTTATTGATGGATTATCAGTTTCTTAAAGCTATATATGTTAAGAAGGGTTATCAAAGACAAGGTATAGGAACACAATTGTTAAATAAAGTCAAGAATCTTGTTTGTGAAGATTTGATTGTTTATCCTCATGAAAAAGTAACTCATTTCTTTTATAAAAATGGATTTAAAAAAGATTCTCAACATAGTGAACCATCTTTGGTTTATTGTAGTATACATACTCATCAATTTGAAAATTATGATCAAGTCCATCATTTTATAAGTCAGCAAAAAAAGAGAGTTTATGCTTTAGACCATTTTAAGAAATTTATGAATGATTTATGTCAACCTCAAACGCTATTAAAAGCAATACATATAGGGGGAACAAATGGAAAAGGCTCTACCACAAATTATATTCGTTCTGTTTTACAAAAAGCTGGATATAAGGTTGCGACTTTTACTTCTCCTGTTTTAGTGACACGACTAGAAATTATGAGAATCAATGATTGTTATATTCAAGAAGAAGAAATTATCAAATATGCAAATCGCTATATGTCACTTTGGTTGGAATATGAGTTATCTATGTTTGAAATAGAAGTCTTTATTGCAATTATGTTCTTTTTAAAACATCGAGTCAATTATGCTATTTTTGAAGTTGGGCTTGGTGGAGAGCTTGATGCAACAAATATTATTATGCCAATGATTGCTGCAAATACAAATATTGGTTTAGATCATGTTGAATATTTAGGTAATACATATGAACAGATTGCTTTTACAAAAGGGGGTATTATTAAAAAACAGACTCCTTTTATAACTGGCGAAAAAAAACAGGTTTGTTTAGATGTTTTTAAAGCATTATGTCAAAAACAGCAAAGTCCGTTTTTACAAGTTCCACCAGTAAGTCATATTTGTGAACATATGGATTCTATTTCTTATCAATATGCTAACTATCAAATAGAGTTAAATACATCAGCAATGTATCAAGTTGAAAACAGTGCTTTAGCTATTTCTATTTTGTTATATTTGAAAGCTAATGGTTATGTTTATTTTACTGATGAAGATTTATTAAGTGGAATTAAAGAAGCCGTATGGGCAGGAAGGTTTGAAATTATGCATCATGATCCACTTATCATTATTGATGGAGCTCATAATAAAGAGGGCGTTGAGGCTTTTTTTCACTCTGCTAAAAAATATAAAGATATTAAGATTATTTTTAGTGCTTTGAAAGATAAAGATACACATCATATGCTTGAAAAGTTACTTGAACTGACAGATGATGTAACTGTATGTGAATTTGATTTTTATCGAGCTCAAAGTGCTGAAAAGTTAGCTGAAAATTTTCCTGTCAAAATTGAAAAAGATTGGAAAATAGCTGTTGATACAGCACTTTCGCAAGAAAAAAATGTGTTTATTACAGGTTCACTTTATTTTATATCACAAGTAAGAGCATATTTATTATCTAAAAAATATAACTTGTAAATTATTGAGAGTTATGATATTATCTCACTGAATAAAGCAACTGGTAAACTAGGAGAATCATTGCTCCTGGTTTTCTTTTTGGAATTGAAGAAAGAGGAAAATATGGAACATATAAGATTTCAGGATTTAGAGTTATCATCAAATGTTTTAAAGGGAATTGAGAAAATGGGTTTTGTAAGTCCATCACCTATTCAAAAAGAGTCTATTCCTGTTTTATTACAAGGATATGATATTATAGGACAGGCACAAACAGGAACTGGAAAAACATTAGCTTTTGGAAGTGTTCTTTTATCAAAATTAGAAAAAAAAGAAAAGACAGTTCAAGCATTGGTTCTTAGTCCTACAAGAGAGTTGGCTTTACAAATTCATAATGAATTAAAGCGTATAGGTCATTTTACAAATTTATCTATTGTGAGTGTATATGGTGGTAGTGAAATTGAAAAACAAATCAGAGATTTGAAAAAAGGTGCTAATATTGTTGTTGGAACACCAGGTCGTATTCAAGATCTTATGAGAAGACGTGTGTTGAAACTTCATGATATTGAGTTTGTTGTTTTAGATGAAGCAGATGAAATGCTTAATATGGGATTTATAGAAGATATTGAAAATATTTTAAAAGAAATGCCTGAAAACAAGCAAACAGCTTTATTTTCAGCAACAATGCCAGCTGATATTAAAAAAATAGCGAGTTTTTATATGCGTGAAGATTATGAACATATTCATATTAAGGCGAAAACTCAAACAGCTTCAACAGTTTCACAATATTATTTTGAGACAAGACCAAAAAATCGTTTTGAAACATTATGCAGAATTTTAGATTCTCGTAAGATGGATAATACTTTGATTTTTGCAAAAACAAAAAGAAGTGTTGATGAAGTTGTTGCTGCAATGCAACAAAGACATTATAATGTTGAGGCTATGCATGGTGATTTGTCACAAAATCAAAGAATGAATACATTAAATAGATTTAAAAGTGGTCAAATTCAATACTTAGTTGCGACTGATGTGGCTGCAAGAGGAATAGATGTTGATAACATTTCACATGTTATTAATTATGAGTTACCCCAAGATGAAGAACTGTATATTCATAGAATAGGAAGAACAGGGCGTGCCAATAAAAAAGGGGAAGCTTATTCTATTATTACTTCTAGAGAAAAGAAGTATTTGATGACAATTGCAAAAAGGACGAATGCACATATTGAAGAAAAAGAGATTCCTTCAAATGAAGAAATATTTGATGAGAAGATGAATGAATTGTTATTTGATGTTCAATTAGAAATGTTAAAAGGGAATTTAGATGTTTTTAAAGATGTTGTTAAGGAAGTACCAATGCATATGCGAAATGATATGTTAGCGACTTTGCTTGCAATGAGTTATAAAGAAAGAATAGGTTTTGATTATGAAGATGTTTCTTTTGAAGATCAATATGATAGATTATTTATGACAGCAGGTTCAATGGATAAAATTAATGTGAAAGATATTATTGATTTCTTGACTTATCATGCGAAAATAAAAAAGAGTGATATTGGAGAAATTTCTATAAAAAGAAAGTTTACATTTGTGAATATTAAGTCTCAAGTGAGTGAAAAAGTGCTTCAAAGATGTCAAAGAAAGAAATTAAATAAAAGAAAAGTTGAAATAGAGTATGCTGAAGAAAAACATTAATTGTTTGTTTTAAAGAGAAATTATTTCTCTTTTTTGTTTTAGAAATGAATTTTGTTTTGTTTTTTTGAAAATAAAGAAATTTTTGGTTGAATGTAAGCTGTCACATAGTGTATAATAGCATGGTAAAAATAAAGGAGGAACTATACATGGAAAAATATGTCTACCTATTTAGTGAAGGTAACAAAGACATGCGTAACTTACTTGGTGGTAAAGGTGCTAACTTAGCCGAAATGACTAATATTGGTTTACCAGTACCTCAAGGATTTACTGTGACTACTGAAGCTTGTACTAAATATTATGAAGACGGAAAAATGATCTCTAAAGAAGTAGAAGATCAAGTATATGAAAAATTAGCTGAATTAGAAAAAATTACAGGGAAAAAGATGGGAGATGCTGCAAATCCATTACTTGTTTCTGTTCGTTCAGGAGCACGTGCTTCTATGCCAGGGATGATGGATACAGTATTGAACTTAGGATTAAATGATGAAGTTGCAAAAGAATTTGCTGTAGCGACTCAAAATCCTCGTTTCGTATATGATAGCTATCGTCGTTTTATTCAAATGTTTGCTGACGTTGTTATGGGATTCCCAAAAAGCTCATTTGAAAGAAAATTTGATGCTATTAAAGAAGAAAAAGGTGTACAATTCGACACTGAATTAACTGCTGAAGATTTAATGGAAGTTGTTGAAATTTATAAAAATGAATACAAAACTCATGCTGGAGAAGATTTCCCTCAAGATCCAAAAGTACAAATGATGGAAGCTATCAAAGCAGTATTCAGATCTTGGAACAATGACCGTGCTATTACTTATAGACGTTTAAATGATATTCCAGGAAGCTGGGGAACAGCTGTTAACGTTCAAGAAATGGTTTATGGTAACCGTGGAGAAACTTCTGGTACTGGTGTTGCATTTACAAGAAACCCAGCTACAGGTGAAAAGAAATTATATGGTGAATACTTAATGAATGCACAAGGTGAAGACGTTGTTGCTGGTATTCGTACACCTCAATCAATTGATACTTTAAAAGAAGTTATGCCTGAATGTTATGATCAATTTGTAAAAATCAATAAAATTCTTGAAGATCATTACAAAGATATGCAAGATATGGAATTTACTATTGAAGATGGTAAATTATTCATGTTACAAACTCGTAATGGAAAAAGAACTGCAGCAGCAGCTTTAAAGATTGCTGTTGACTTAGTTAATGAAGGTATGATTACTAAGGAAGAAGCTTTATTAAAAGTTGAACCAAAACAATTAGACCAATTATTACATCCTAACTTTGATGCAGATAGTTTGAAAAATGCAAAAGTTGTTGCAACTGGTTTAGCTGCTTCACCTGGAGCTGCAACTGGTAGAATTTACTTTACTGCTGAAGATGTTATGGCTGCAAAAGATAATGGTGTACAAGATATTTTATTAGTTCGTCTTGAAACTTCTCCAGAAGATATTGAAGGTATGAATATTGCTCATGGTATCTTAACTATCCGTGGTGGTATGACTTCACATGCTGCAGTTGTTGCTCGTGGTATGGGAACTTGCTGTGTATCTGGATGTGGAAGCTTAAAAATTGATGAAGAAGCTAAAGTATTAACTTTACCTGATGGTAGAGAATTACATGAAGGTGATTATATGTCATTAGACGGAAGCACTGGAAATGTTTATGCTGAAGAAGTAAAAACAGTTGAACCTGTTATTGAAGGTGACTTCGATACATTTATGGGATGGGCTGATGAAGCTAGAAAATTAAAAGTAAGAACTAATGCAGATACTCCTAGAGATGCATTACAAGCTCGTAAGTTTGGTGCTGAAGGTATTGGTTTATGTAGAACTGAACATATGTTCTTTGAAGAAGAAAGAATCTTTAACTTTAGACGTATGATTACTGCTGAAACTTTAGAAGCTAGAGAAGAAGCATTAGAAAAAATCTTACCATATCAAAGAGATGACTTTGAACAATTGTTTAAAGCAATGGATGGTTATGGAGTGAATATCCGTTTCTTAGATCCACCTTTACATGAATTCTTACCACATACTGATGAAGAAATCAAACCTTTAGCTGAAAGTTTAGGAATGAGCTTTGATTCATTAAAAGCACGTGTTGAATCATTAAAAGAATTCAACCCAATGATGGGACACAGAGGTTGTCGTTTAGCAGTGACTTATCCTGAAATTGCTGCTATGCAAACAAGAGCTGTTATTGAAGCAGCAATTAATGTAAATAAAGAAGGATTATCTGTTGAACCAGAAATTATGATTCCATTAATCGGAGATATTAAGGAATTAAAATATGTTAAAAATGTTGTTGTTGAAACTGCTGATAAGATTATCGAAGAAGC
>CATOPA010000110.1 GCA_951801965.1 uncultured Erysipelotrichaceae bacterium
CCAAAGACTAGGGAAATTAACACCAGAGATAGAGTTACAAATACAGAAAAGTACAGAAGAACAGTTAAATCAACTAACCATTCATATCTTTGATGTCAAAAATGAAGATGATATTATGAAAGTTTTAGCTTGTTAGAATAGAAAGAGATAGTTTGTTTATAAGACAGACTATCTTTTTACTTATATGCAGTGATGAAATAATAAAATAAACATATATTAGTAATGGTGATTATTATGAAAAAGATAATATCTTTTGTCTTATTATTTGCTTTATTGAGTGTTTTATATAAACCTATTATAAATGTTTCATCACAACAATCACTTGCTCAAAAAGTGATTGTATTAGATCCTGGACATGGTGGAGCAGATGATGGAGCGAGTGTAGGAAAGGTTCATGAGGATGAATTGAATTTAAAAATCTGTTTTGCTTTAAAGGAAGAGCTTGAGTCCAGAGGGGCAACAGTGTATTTAACAAGAACAGATGATCAGGATATGACAAGAAGAGATTATAATTATTCAAAACAGGATGATATGTATTTAAGAGCTCTAAAGATTGATGAATATAAGCCAGATTTATTTTTAAGTATTCATTTAAATTCTTCAAATGCTAGTGCTTGGGGATCACAAGTTTTTTATTATAAAAAAAGTGAGGAAGGCCAAAGATTAGCGAGCTGTATCCATTCAAAAATGAAAGATATTACTGGAACGAAAAAAGATATATCTAGTTGTAGTTTTTATGTTTTAAGGGCTACTCAATCATTAGGTGTCTTAATAGAATGTGGATTTATATCCAATGCAAATGAAAGAGGACAACTCAAAAGTAGCAAGTATCATAAAAAGTTGGCTAAAGCAATTAGTGATGGGATTGAAGATTATGAGAAAGCTCTAGCAGGATAAGATATAATAAACTGGATTTTAAAGTGATGTTGTATAAAAAAATGAAAAAAGGTATTGACGAAAAAAGTAGACCGTGATAATATATTAGGGCAGTTGTTAATGGGCCTGTAGCTCAGCTGGTTAGAGCGCACCCCTGATAAGGGTGAGGTCGATGGTTCAAGTCCATTCAGGCCCACCATTAATTACTGTTTATATATATGGGCCTGTAGCTCAGCTGGTTAGAGCGCACCCCTGATAAGGGTGAGGTCGATGGTTCAAGTCCATTCAGGCCCACCATATTATATACTTGGGGCTTTAGCTCAGATGGGAGAGCGCCTGCTTTGCACGCAGGAGGCCAGCGGTTCGATCCCGCTAAGCTCCACCAAGTGATTTTTGTACTCATGAAAATTATGTTTTAAATGACATGGTTGACATGAGTTTTTTTGTACAGTAATAATTTCTATAAAATTCATGAAGCTATTTTGTGCTTTCACGCTGATGAAAAGAGTAAGGTATTAAAATATCATGTGATGCAATAGACTTGTGTTCAATAAGATTTTGAATATTCTGACTAGCTATGCGTGCCATTTTAATATAGTCAATATGAATTGTAGAAAGGCTAGGAAATGAGTATTGTGAAATAAAAATATCATCATAGCCAACAATCTGAACTTGTGAAGGTATTGCAATGTTGTGTTCTTTTAATGCTGAAATCACTCCATATCCTCTCCAGTCGCTTGTTGCAAAAACACCATCAAAATATATTCCTTTTGCCAGTAAGTAGTGAATAGCATTTTTTGCTTCCATAATTCCTACTTTATGACTAGATGATTTAAATACTAATTTTTCATTAAAAGGTATGTGAGCATCATTTAATGCTTTGATATATCCAGAAAATCTTCCTTCTTTTTCTTCAAGCATCCCTTTATTCCCTAAAAATAAAATGTGTTGGCACCCCTTTTCAATAAGTTTTTGTGTCGCTAAATAACCACCAAGATGATGATCTACATGAATCAAGCAATCACAAGGTTCGTCAATAAGTGCTGAATGCTCAATACATACAAGAGGAATCTGTTTAAGATCTTGTTTTTTACAAAATGGTGTTATACCACCTATATAAATAATACCAGAAACATTTCTATGAACAAAATCATTGATAGCATTTTGTTTTTTGACATCGTCTTTATTTGTAATAGCAAGCAAAATATCATATTGACTATCTGAAAAATGTTCTTGAATAGTTGTAACCATAGTTGCATAATATTCATTTTGAATATTAGGAACAATGAGTCCAATTGTTTTTTTACAAAAGTTTTGAGTATAAATTTGTGTTTGCTTTTCTTCAACATAGGCAAGAATTTTATCTCTTGTTTTTTTTGATATTCTTCCTTTATTGTTTAACGCTCTTGATACAGTTGTTATGGAAACGTTACATTCTTTAGCAATCTCTTTTTCTGTTAATTTCATAGTACACTCCTTTTGTGCAAACAATTTGCGCAAATATTATATCATATTTATAAGAATTTCGCTTTATTTATAACAGAAAATTGACTATTTATAATAGAAACATAATAATAAAGAAAAAAGGAGGATGAAGTCAATGAATAAAAGATTTCCTGATGGTTTTTTATGGGGATCATCAACAAACGCACAACAATTTGAAGGAGGTTATGGAGAAGGAGGAAAAGGATTAAGTATTGCTGATAAGAGAAATATTCCAAGTTTAGATCAAGGAGATTTTGAAGGATTTAAAAAAGCAAGTGATCATTATCATCGTTATAAAGAGGATATTGGATATTATGGAGAAATGGGCTTTTCTGTTTATCGTTTTACGATTGCTTGGACAAGAATATTTCCAAATGGAGATGATTCACAAGTCAATCAAGAAGGTATTGATTTTTATTCAGCTATATTAGATGAGTTAGAAAAATACAATATTACTCCAGTTGTCACTTTATATGCTTATGATTTACCATATCATCTTATTGAAAAATATAATGGGTGGCTGGATAGACAATGTATAGAAGACTATTTAAGATATGTGAAAACAGTTGTTTCAGCTTTTAAAGGAAGAGTGAGATATTGGGTACCATTTAATGAACAAAATCATGCTAGCTTTGATTCTGAATACATGACAGGATATAAAGATAAAAATATGACAGAAACATTTCAAATCGTTCATCATTTTAATTTAGCTTATGCAAGAGCAACCTGTTTAATTCATGAAATTGATAAAGAAGCACAAGTTGGTGCAAACATAGGGAATGCCTGTTTTTATCCAAAGACATGTAATCCATTAGATGTAAAATTAGCTGATGATTTGGCTTATAAGATTGGCTATGGAAATAGTGATGTCTATTATCGAGGGGTATATACACCAAGATATCTTAATGATTTTAAAGGAGCAAAATTCGATACTGTTATTTTAGATGGAGATATGGATATTATTAAAAAGAGTGAACCTGATTTCCAATCTTTAACTTATTATTTCTCAATTCCTGTAGATCATTGTGTTTATAAAGGAAACTTAAGAAATTGTATTAAAGATCCTAATCCTTTTGTAGAACAAACAGAGTGGAAATGGAATATAGAAGCATATGGATTAAAGCATTTGCTAGATGATTATTATCATCGCTATCATTTACCAATTCTTATTTTAGAAAATGGCTTAGGATATAGAGATGTTTTAGAAGAAAATCAAGTTCATGATGATTATCGTATTGATTTTTTAAGAGATCATATTAAGTGGATGAAAAAATCAATAGATGAAGGTGTTGAAGTCATAGGCTTTCTAACTTGGTCAGCAATAGATCTCTATTCAACAAGAGAGGGTTTTGAAAAAAGATATGGTTTTGTTTATGTAGATAAGGAAAATCATTACCAACGTATAAGAAAGGATAGTTTTTATTGGTATAAAAATGTTATCGCTAGTCATGGTGAAAATTTAGATTAAGTACGTTATTTGTTAATGTGAAAATGATATAAAAATATGAATCATTTATTGACTAAGAAAATGCTTTTGTTAGAATATAGTTATAAAATAAAATAGTATTTATAATCATTGATAAAATAAGATATGTGTATTTTAAAGACTTTCATTAAAATAATGAGTTGGTTTTTTAATAGGAGGGCTAATATGAAGATGACGTTTCGTTGGTATGGCTGTGAAGATCCAGTTACATTGCAAGCTATTAAACAAATTCCTAATGTGACAGGGGTTGTGAGTGCTATTTATGATATACCTGTTGGTGAAGTGTGGCCAATAGAAAGGATTGAAAAATTAAAGGAGATAATCAATAGGTCAGGTTTAGAATTAGAAGTTATTGAAAGTGTTCCAGTTCATGAAGATATTAAATTGAAAAGAAATGATTATCAAAGATATATTGATAATTATAAACAAACAATCAAGAACTTATCAAAATGTGGAATCAAATGCATTTGTTATAATTTCATGCCTGTATTTGATTGGACGAGATCATCTATTAATCATCAATTAAGTGATGGATCACAAACTTTGGCTTATTATCAAAATGAGGTAGATCAATTAGATCCAACAAAATTAAGTTTACCAGGATGGGATTCTTCTTATTCAGTAGAACAAGTGACTGAACTAATAGAGGCTTATAAAGAATTAGGAGAAGAAGGTCTATGGGATAATCTTAAATATTTTATTAATGAAATTATTCCTATAGCAAGTGAGTGTGATATCAACATGGCTATTCATCCAGATGATCCACCATGGTCAATATTTGGAATTCCTAGAATTATTACAAATGAAGAAAATTTAGATCGTTTTTTGGCATTGTATGATGATACACATCATGGTTTAGCATTATGTAGTGGTTCACTAGGATGTACTTTATTGAATGATATACCATATCTTATCAGAAAGTATGGTGCAAAAAAAAGAATTCATTTTGCACATGTTAGAAATGTAAAAATATTAGAGGATGGTTCTTTTGAAGAAAGTGCCCATTATTCAAGCTGTGGATCACTTGATATGGTGGATATTATAAGAGCATATGTTGAGACTGGCTTTAAAGGGTATATACGTCCAGACCATGGAAGGGCAATTTGGGGTGAAATCGCAAAACCAGGATATGGACTTTATGATAGAGCCTTAGGTGCAATGTATCTTGGAGGAATCATTGATGCATTGGAGGATAATAAATAATATAATAAGAATGCTTATGGCTTTTTATTAGGAGTCGTTGTCAGTACATGATAAATAGAAGGACAGCTAGGAAGTACAAAAGTGTTTGATATAATATAAATAGGAGGTCATTACTATGAAGAGTCAAGAACTTAGAAAAATAGCACCAGAACTTGATCCACTAAGAATAGGAACGGGTTGGAGTATAGAAGATCTAGAAAAGAAACAAATTTTTATTGGAAGCACATATGGAGATTCACATCCTGGTAGCATACATTTGAATGAATTGGTTGGTTATGTGGAAAAAAGTTTAGAACATGAGGGCATGAAAGGTGCAAAGTATTATGTGACTGACATGTGTGATGGGGAATCACAAGGACATGATGGTATCAACTATTCATTATGTTCAAGAGAGATGATTACCAATATGATAGAAATACAATTTGAAGCAACACCATTTGATGGAGCAGTTTTCCTTTCAAGCTGTGATAAAGCTTTACCTGCTCATTTAAAGGCGATAGCTAGGTTAAATACACCTTCACTTATTATTCCTGGTGGAGTCATGAATGCTGGACCTGATCTGCTTACTTTAGAACAAATTGGAAAGTATTCAGCTCAATATCAAAGAGGAGAAATTACATTAGATCAATTTTTGTATTATAAACATCATGCTTGCCCAAGCTGTGGTGCATGTAGTTTTATTGGTACTGCAACAACAATGCAGATTATGGCTGAGGCTTTAGGCTTAGCACTTCCAGGAACGTCTTTACTTCCAGCGACAAGTACTGACTTAAAAGAAGTTGCTAAAAATATTGGAAAGTTTGTTCAAAACTTAATAGATAAAGATATCAAACCATCTGATATTTTAACAAAAAAAGCTTTTGAAAATGCAATTATGGTTCATGCAGCTATTGCAGGTTCAACAAATTCATTACTGCATTTACCAGCTATTGCTCATGAAATAGGAATTGAATTAGATGGTGATGACTTTGACAGGATTCATAAACAAATTCCTTATTTGTTGAATTTAAGGCCAAGTGGTTTTTATCCAGCTCAATATTATTATTATGCTGGTGGAACACCAGCTATTATGGAAGCAATTAAAGATCATCTTCATTTAGAAGTTTTGACAGTCACTGGAAAAACATTAAAAGAAAATTTAGAAGATTTAAAAAAGTCTGGTTACTATGAAAAATGTTCTCAATATCTTTTACAACATCATCTTAAAAAAGAAGATATTATTTATCCTGTTGCTCAGCCATTAAATAAAGAAGGTGCAATTGCTGTTTTAAAAGGGAATCTGGCTAGTGAAGGAGCTGTTATCAAGCATTCAGCTGTTCCTAAAAATATGCAAGAGGTTGTTTTATCGGCGAGAGTTTTTGATTGTGAAGAAGATGCTATAGATGCTATTTTAAAACATAAAATTCATCCTGGTGAGGCTGTTTTCATTCGTTATGAAGGACCAAGAGGAAGTGGTATGCCTGAAATGTTCTATACAACTGAAGCTATATCTAGTGATCTGGAGTTATCTGCATCTATTGCTTTATTAACAGATGGTCGTTTTTCTGGAGCAAGCAAAGGACCAGCTATTGGGCATATTTCTCCTGAGGCAGCAAGTGGTGGAGCAATTGCTTTGGTTGAAGATGGTGATTTGATTGAAATTAGTGTGAAAAGACGTTCTTTAAATATTATTGGAGTTAAGGGAAAGAAAATCTCTTTAAATGAGGTTGATAACATTTTAAAAGAAAGAAAAAAACTGTGGCAACCAAAGGAAGCTAAATATAAAAAAGGTGTCTTGGCATTTTATACTAAGCATGCTGTTTCACCAATGAAGGGAGGATATATGGAATAATATGAAAAAGTCAGAAACAATTATGGAATTAAAAAAGCAAAAAGTTGTTGTCGTTGTAAGAGGAAATGGTTTAGAGGAAGGAATCAATATATCAAAAGCATGTATCGAAGGGGGCTTAAAAGCTATTGAAGTGACTTATAC
>CATOPA010000111.1 GCA_951801965.1 uncultured Erysipelotrichaceae bacterium
GAGTGAAGCATTCCAAAAAGAAATTTTCAAGTCATTTACACGTGAACAAAATGAGCAAATTGAAAAAATATCAGGAACTGGTTTAGGAATGGCGATTACAAAATGTATTATTGATGCAATGGGAGGAACGATTGAAATTCAAAGTGAAGTGGGAAAAGGAAGTGAGTTCCATGTCATTGTTGATTTAGAAAAATCATTTGTAAGTGAAGATGATATGAGATTAGATGGCTATCGAGTTCTTGTAGTTGATAATAATGAGCAATTATGTTTGAGTACTGTTTCCTCTTTAGAAGAAATGGGAGTCTTTGCAGAATATGCTTTAACAGGAGAAGAAGCGTTAAAGAAGTTACATGAGCACCAGCATCAAGATGAGTACCATTTTGCTTTATTAGATTGGAAAATGCCAGGAATGGATGGCTTGCATTGTATGCAAGAAATCAGAAAGCAGTTAGATAATATTCCAGTATTCCTTATTTCAGCATATGACTGGAGTGATATTGAAGAGCAAGCAACAAAAGCAGGTGTAACTGGTTTTATTGCGAAACCACTTTTTAAATCAACTTTGTATACAGGTTTGAAAAAATATATAGATGGTGAGGAGAAAACTAAAGAGGATCGAAAGGATGTTTATTTTACATCTAAAAGAATATTACTTGCTGAAGATAATGAATTAAATTACGAAATTGCTTTTGATATTCTCAGTGAAGTCGGTTTTGAAATTGATTGGGCAGAAAATGGACAAATTTGTGTAGATAAATTCAGTCAGTCAGAGGAAGGGTATTATGATGCAATATTGATGGATATTCGAATGCCAGTAATGACAGGATATGAGGCTGCTCAAGCTATCAGAAAGTTAGAACGTCATGACAATAATTTGCCAATTATTGCAATGAGTGCTGATGCCTTTGCAGATGATATTAAGCATAGTCTGGAAAGTGGAATGAATGCACACACAGCAAAACCAATTAACATTGAAGAACTTATGTCTTTATTACAAAGATATTTGAATTAAGATAGAGATGAAATATCTCTATTTTTTTTATGAAAATATAAATTTTATGTATTAGAGTACATTTATTGACAAGGATTAAAGGATTATATATAATAAAAAAGAAAGAGGTTACATAATTGTTTGCGCTAGAAAATATAGATATAAGAATAGGGACAGAAATAATAAAACGAGCACAATATTTTTACATCTTTTTTGGGAAAACGAGTATAAGCCATCTTTCAAAAGAAAGGAGATAAGATTAAGATGAAAACAATTACAAACAAGGTATGTAAAGCAGCTCTTGCATTAACTTTATTCTTTGTGAGTGCATTTTCAATGGCTATTGTAGATGTTAATGCCCTTGAAGTGAACTTAGCATTAAATAAAGCTGTTGTGGCAAGTGCTCAATACTCAACATTGCCTGCTTCTTATTTAACTGATGGTGATACGAACACACGTTGGTCATCAGAAGCTAAACCAGTACAGTGGGCATATGTTGATTTAGGACAGTCATATGAGTTTAGTAAGTTTCAAATGACTTGGGAAAGTAATGCAGAATATGCAACAAAGTATAATATTTATGTATCAAATGATACTGAGAACTGGGGAGAAGCTGTTATTCAAAGAACTGACAATACAGCACAGACATCTGAAGATGTTTTGGAAGAAGCAGTCAGTGGTAGATATGTAAAACTTGAAATAATAGCTGTGTCAAATTATCCAAGTGTTTCATGTCGTGAATTTAAAATTATTCAAGTCAAAGGAAATACTTCAACACAACATCCTGCTGAAAATGTAGCATTAAATAAAACAGCTGTTGCAAGTTCTATTGAAGCTGATTCTGTGAGAGCGTCAAATGCTGTAGATGGTGATACATCTTCAAGAACATCAAGATGGGGAAGTAATGTTGGAAACGGACCTCATTGGATTTATGTTGATTTAGGTAGAGAAATGGATGTTAATGTTGTCAAAGTTTTTTGGGAAAATAGAAAGGCAACAAATTATAAGATTCAAATTGCAACAACTCTATCAGAAACAATGTCAGAATCTGATTGGCAAACAGTTAAAGAGTTTTCAGAAAGACCAGACACAGTTGATGAGAAGATTGTTTTAGATCAAGTATATACTGCTCGTTATGTACGTTTATATATTACTTCTCATACAAGTGCTGATCCTGATGGAGGAGTGGCATGGAATAGTGTTTCTATTTATGAAATGGAAATCTATGGTGGGGATGTTGAACCACAAGATCCAACTGAGAATGTCGCATTGAATAAAACAGCTGTTGCTAATGGTGTGGAAGATAATGCACCATCATTAGCTGCTGATAAAGCAGTGGATGGCAATGAATCAACACGATGGGCAAGTCCAGTTGCAAATGCACCACATTGGATTTATGTAGATTTAGGTGAAACAAAAGATATTCAGGTTATCAAACTTTTATGGTGGGAAAGAAAGGCAACAAATTATGAAATCCAAATTTCTGATGATGCTAGTGAGGGAAGTTGGACGACTGTAAAAACTTTGGAAAGACCAGATAGTAAAAAAGAAAAAATTGTTTTAGATGATGTATACAGAGCTCGTTATATACGTGTATATATTAATGCGTTTGATAAACAAGATCCTGATGGAACTATCGAATGGAATAATGTTTCTATTAATGAAATAGAGGTTTATGGTGGAGATCCTGATGTTATTCCAACATTAGATGAAGCATTAGATATGATTGAAGTGGAAGTTCCACAAAAAGGTGATAAGAAATTGGTTATTCATTATCCTGATGTAGCAGAGTATGGATATGAACTTAAATATAACGGAACAGATTATGAGCAAGTTATTGGAGATGATTTGACAATCTATCAACCAATTTCTGATATGAATGTCAAAGTTTCTTTTAAAGGTATTGATACAAATAAAGAAACACAAGGTGAAAATAAAAATTATAAGTTTAAAGAAGTCACACTTACAGTTCCTGGGCAATATGCGAAAGAAGATGAGGATAATGAAGCTCCTCAAATATTACCAGAATTAAGAGAATGGAAAGGACATAGTGGAACTTTTAGTGTTGCAGCAAATGGAAAAATTATTATTGCTAATAAGCAATTACAAGAGGTTGCTGAAGCTTTTGCGACTGATTATCATTTAATGACAGGAAAAACTTTATCTGTTGTTGAAGGCAGAAAAGATGATGTTAAGACTGGTGATTTCTATTTTGAATTGACAAGCGATCATTCTTTAGGACTTCAAGATGAAGGTTATTTGATGGATATTTCTGAATATGTTACTGTTAAATCAGAAACAGCAACAGGGGCTTATTGGGCAACGAGAACTGTTTTACAAAGTTTGAAACAAACAGGAAATGTTCCTTGCGGTGTAACAAGAGATTATCCTTTATATCCAGTCAGAGGATTTATTTTAGATGTTGGTAGAAAAACATTTACAATGGATTACTTAAAACAAGTTGCTCAACAAATGGCTTGGTATAAGATGAACGATTTACAAATTCACTTGAATGATAACTTAATTCCATTAGAGAATTTACATCCTAATGAAATGGATGCATACTCAGCTTTTAGATTGGAATCAGATATTAAAAAGGGTGGAAACAATGGCTTAAATCAAGCTGATTTAACAAGTACAGATGTTTTCTATACAAAACAAGAATTTAAGGATTTTATTAAAGAAGCGAGAATTTGGGGTGTAAATATTGTTCCTGAAATTGATACACCTGCACATTCACTTGCTTTAACAAAAGTAAGACCTGATTTGCGTTTAGGTACGAGCGGACGTCAAAATGATCATTTAAATTTAACGAGTAAATATGAAGAAAGTTTAGAGTTTGTTCAAGAAATATTTAGTGAATATATGACAGGAAAAGATCCAGTATTTGATGATGAAACAATCATTCATGTTGGGGCTGATGAATATAGCGCAAATCAAAGCGCTTATGTTAGATTTGCTAAAGATATGATTGCATGGGTAAAAGAAACTGGACGTACAGCACGTGTTTGGGGAAGTTTAACACAATCTCGTAAGAGTGGTGCAGATGTAACTCAAATGAAGGAAGTAAGTGAAAATGTTCAAATTAACTTATGGAATTATGGATGGGCAAATATTGATGAAATGTATGATTTAGGTTTTGATTTGATTAACTGTAATGATGGAAATTATTATATTGTTCCAAATGCAGGATATTACTATGATTATTTAAATGATGGAACATTATATAATCTTGATATCAATACTATTGGTGGATTTACTGTACCTGCTGGTGATAAACAAATGGTTGGTGGAGCTTTTGCCGTATGGAATGATATGACAGATTATCTGGAAAATGGTGTTAGTGAATATGATGTTTACGATCGTATTAAAAATGCTATTCCATTATTTGGTGCTAAGTTATGGGGAAAAGGTAATTATACACTCAACCAAGCGAATGCATTAAGAAATGAATTAGGTGAAGCACCTCAAGTAAACTTTGGATACAATGTGGAAAGCAAAGGCGATGACATTGCTCATTATACAATGGATTCATTAAATGATTCATCACTTAATCAAAGACATTTATCTCAAGGTGTTAATGCAAATATTGAAGAAGTTGATGGCAGAAAAGCATTGTTATTGAATGGTAAAGAAAGTTATGTAACAACTCCTTTAACAACTGTTGGACTAGGTAATGACTTGCGTGTAAAAGTTAAAAGAATTTCAAGCAGTCAAGATGATCAAATTTTATTTGAAAGTCCATATGGTTCAATAAAAGCTGTTCAAAAAGGAACAGGAAAAGTAGGTTTCTCAAGGGAAAATCGTGATTATTCATTTAATTATGAACTTCCAATAAATGAATGGGTTGAATTAGAATTTAAAAATGAAAAAAATATAACAAAGTTATATGTTAATGGAGTTTTAGTGGATATATTGGGTGATGATGAAAAGGCTGCAGAAAATAAGAAATTGCTTGCAACAACAATGTTCCCAGTAGAAAGAATTGGTAGCCAAACAAATGCATTTATCGGATATGTTGATGATATTCGATTAGGAAAGGTTAATGATTTTTCTTCAACAATGGTGTTAGATAAGGCTGTTATTAAGGCACAGGCTATATTGGTTGAAAAAGACAATACTAAGCTTGTTTCATTAATTGACGATGCTAAAGACATTTTTGCAAAATATGATCCTTCACAAGAAGAGATTAACTCTTTAGCACAACAAATCAATGATATCCTTAATGATGAAACATATGCAAAGGCTGATTATACAAGAGTTGATGGATATCTTGAATTAATTCGAAAAGATTTTGACCTGACAATGTTTACAGATTCATCAGTGGCTTATTTAAACGCTATTATTGATAGTGTTCAATTCGATCTTCCTGTTATGATGCAAGAAGTTGTTGATGGCTATGCTATGTCAATTGAAGGGGCATTAAGTCAACTTGAATTAAAGACAAAATTGAATGTCAATTATATAGCTAATTCAAGATTAAAGGTAACTGCATCTTCTTATCAAGATAATAGTGCTCATCCTAATAAGGTATTAGATGGCGATAAGTCAACAATGTGGCATACACAATGGTCGATTACAACTATGCCTCATTGGATTGCTTTTGAGTTAGATGAAAAAGCAAGAATCAATGGAATGACATATACACCACGTAGTGGTGCAGGAAATGGAACATTGACAAAGTATAAAGTTCAAGTTAGCGATAATGGTATAGATTGGAGAGATATCAAGGAAGGAACACTTGCTAGAAATGACCAAGATAAAGAAATTTTATTTGATACTGTAGAAACAAAGTATATTCGTCTTTATTATGTTGAAGCAGTTGGTAATTTTGGAAGTGCTGCTGAGATTAAGTTACATGATGCAAGTGTTGTAGCAGATATTGATGGATTAAAACAACTTATAGCAAAAGTAGAAGAAATAGAAAATGTTGGTTATACAGAAGAATCATGGAATGAATTGCAATCATCTATTAACTCAGCAAAAGCTATTATTTCAACTCAAGATGCTGAAGAAGTAGAAGTTGCTAAACGTGATTTAACTGATAAAGCATTAAAATTACAATTGAATGATAATGTTCAAAATATTAATAAAAAAGCATTATTAACTCAAATAAATGCTGCTAAAGATGTTACTGATGAAGTTCTAAAAACAGTTATTGGTTCTGTGGTTGATGAATTTAAATCTGCTTTAAGCGATGCACAAGATGGTTTGTATGATACATCAGCTGTACAAAAAACAGTAGATGATTTATTAGAAAGATTAGCAAATGCATTAAAAGCATTAGAAACTTCTGTTGTTGATAAAGCTCCATTACAAGCTTATGTTAACGCAAATAGTTCTCTAGTAGAAGCTGATTACACAGCTGATACATGGCAAGAATACGCAAATGCGTTGAAGAATGCCCAAGAGGTATTATCTAATAGAAATTCTAATCAAAATGATATTGATCAAGCATATGCCTCTTTACAGACTGCTGTGAAATCATTAAAACAAAAACCAGTTATTGTTGATCCAGAACCAGTTGATCCAATTGATCCTGAGGAACCAGTTGCTCCAGTGGAACCAACAGAGCCAACGCCTGAAGAACCAATTGCTCCAGGAAATCCTGTTCAACCAACAAGACCAGCAAATCCAGTGGTTGAACCAACACCACAAAGACCAGTTGTGGAAGAAGAAAATGAGGGTACTGAAACACTACCAGTGGAAGAAGAAACACCAGTAGTAGAAGAAGATACAAACATTGAAGAAAATGAAACACCACAGGCTGGAACACGAAAAGCATCAGGACCAAATATGATGTTGATTGGTGGAGGAATCGTTGTTGTTTTAGGATTATTATGGATTTTACTTGCAAAGAGAAAAAAAGAGCAAGAAGATTAATATAGGAAGAGAATACTTTAAAAAGTAGTGTGAAGATTTGTGGAAAGTATGAAACTTAAAGAGTATTGTTTTCCAAAAAAATAAATATGACATGAGTGGGATTGTGTGTACA
>CATOPA010000112.1 GCA_951801965.1 uncultured Erysipelotrichaceae bacterium
ACATAGATACAGATGGAGATGGAAAAGCAAATATCAATATTGATAAAGATGGCGATGGAATAGCAGATGTGAATATAGATGTGAATGGAGATGGAATACCAGACTTAAATATTGAAGGTATTTTAGACACATCAGATCGTTCAACTATTCTATCATATGTCATGATGATCATCTTATCAGGAGTTATGATATTATTCACATCACTAAAGAAGAAAAAAATGTCTATTTAAAGAAAAAACTTAAAGAGAGAAGGATTCAGGAATGGAGAACGTTTCTGAATTCTTTTTTGAATATCTTATATGCCGAAAAAGATTAGTTGAATTTTGAAACAGTATAAAGAATTGTTTCTTTTGATTTATTTTGTGGTATAATAAAAATGAGGTGATTCTGTGAGTGTTATTTATATTATTTTAGGTGTTTTATGCTTAATATTGTCTATTATTTTTTTAGATAAAAGAGAGAAGCTTTTTTTAGAAAAAAAGAAAATGGCGGATATGAAAGAAGATATAGAAAAAACTAATCAACAATTGAATGATATATCTGAACAATTATTACAAATAAATGAACCATTGCAAAAAGTTGAAACAATTTGTAAAGGAATTTTATCATATCGAAAATAAATATTGAAATTTATGTTGACAATTGAAAGTCTTTGATTATAATAAATAACATATAAAAACTCTATGAAAAAGAGAGTAGTTTAAATAAGTATGAAGCGAGCTAATGTTGGTGAGAGATTAGTATACAAGTTTAAATGAACCGCACTTTGGAGAGTAGTAATTGAAAAGAGTAGGTTACTAAGTAGGTCTGCTTTAAAGACAAGAGGGGATATATTTATATATCAACAAGAGTGGTACCGCGGAATCTTTCGTCTCTTAGCACAATGCTAAGAGGCGTTTTTTGTTGGTAGAGGTTTTATATCAAAATATAAAAATATAAAGGAGAAGAAAAAATGAAGAAGATATTAAAAATCATGTTAGTTATGGTCATGGCAGTCATGGTTGTGGCATGTGGTAGTGATGATAAGAAAGAGGATACAGTTCATTTACTTATTGGAATTTCTCCAGATTATGCACCATATGAATCTTTAAATAGTGCTGGAGAAATGGAAGGGTTTGATATTGATATGACAAAAGAAATCATTGATATCATGAATAAAAATGGTGGAAATTACACTTATGAATTTAAGCAAATGGGATTTGATACAATTTCTACAAGTTTAATGTCAAAACAAATTGATTTAGGAATTTCTGGTTTTACAATGCATGAAGATTGGGATGTTTTATGGTCAGATGCATACAATGACTCTAAACAAGTTGCATTGGTTGCTAAAGGAAGTGATATTAAAACAGTTGCTGATTTAGAAGGAAAGAAAGTTGGAGCTCAATTAGCTGCAACTGGAGAAGAATGTGCAAAGGATATTAAAGATGCTCAAGTGACTCCAGTAAGTGATGTTAAAGTTTTGGTAGAAACATTAAAATCTGGTGGTGTTGATGCTGTTATTTTAGATTATGCAGTTGCAAAAAATTATGCTCAACAAGATGCTTATGAAATGATTGATGAGTCATTATTAGAAGAAAAAAATCTTATTATTGCTCATAAAGATAGTCAAGAATTAATGGATAATTTAAATAAAGCATTAGATGAGTTTGTAAAATCTGATAAATATACAGAATTAAAAGAAAAGTGGGGAGCATAGTCCATGGAAGTACTCTTTTCTAAAGATAACTTCATGTTTATGTTAAACGGTGCATTTATGTCACTAGTTTTGGCAGTATGTGCAGTGTTTTTTGGATTGATACTTGGAACATTAGGTGCGGCTTCAAAACTTTCAAAACATAGATTATTAAGATGGATTGGAAATATTTATGTTGAGGTAATTAGGGGAACACCTATGCTTTTACAGATTATGTTCTTCTATATTGCGATTCCAATTATCTATCAATCTCTAACAGGGAATCGTTTGAGTGCTAATCCTTATATTTGTGGTTTAATTGCATTAAGTATTAATAGTGGTGCTTATTCTACTGAATTAATTAGAAGTGGAATTCAAGGTGTTGAAAAAGGACAATGGGAAGCTTGTGAAACAATTGGATTGAATTATTTCCAAACAATGAGATATGTGATTTTACCACAAGCTTTTAAAAGAATTATTCCACCTATTGTGAGTGAGTTTATTACATTAATCAAAGATTCTTCTCTAATTAGTTGTATTGGAGCAAGAGAGCTTTTATTTAGTGCTCAAATATTAGGATCAAGAACATTTGATTTGATTGGACCTTTATTAGTCGCAGCATGTTTTTATTTGATTATGACTATTACGATTTCATATATTTCAAGACATTTAGAAAGGAAGTTGGCTGAGAGTGATTAAAGTAAAAAATATATCTAAACAATTTCAAAAAGTCAAAGCTGTTAACCAAGTGTCTTTGGAAATAAAAAAAGGAGAAATTGTTTGTTTAATTGGACCATCAGGTTCAGGAAAAAGTACAGTACTAAGATGTATTAATGGTTTAGAAATTCCTGAAAGTGGAGAGATTTATATTGATAATGAGCTTTTAAATAAAGAAAATCAAAATTATCATCAAGTCAGATCAAAAATGGGATTTGTTTTTCAACACTTTCACTTGTTTCCACATATGACTGTTTTAGAAAATTTGACTTTAGCACCTATACAAGTCATGAAAAAAACAAAGGAAGAAGCAATTGTAATTGCTGAAACATATTTACAAAGAGTAGGCCTTTTAGATAAAAAAGATGAATATCCAAATAAATTATCAGGTGGACAAAAACAAAGAGTTGCTATTGCAAGAAGCCTTTGTATGAATCCTGAAATTATGTTGTTTGATGAACCAACGAGTGCATTAGATCCAGAAATGGTTATTGAGGTTTTAGAAGTCATGCAAGAACTTGCGAAAGAAGGAATGACAATGGTTGTTGTTACTCATGAAATGGGATTTGCAAAAACTGTTGCTGATCGTGTTGTCTTTTTAGAGGATGGACAAATTGTTGAAGAAAGCACATCAGAAGCATTTTTTAGTCAACCTCAAACATTAAGAGCACAAGAATTTTTAAAGAAAGTGATGCATTAATGAGAATCCCTGAATTTGAAGTTGAAACATGGATGACCAACCATGAAACACATTGTCTCTATAATCTTACAGAAACATGTGTTTCTTCTTTATCTTTACATGACTTACAACAATTGACTCAAGAAAACATTACAAAAAATATTATGGAAATGACTTTAGATTATGGTCCTATTACTGGTTCACATAGATTGAAGAATGCCATACTTTCATTATATGAAAGTGGAGATGATGATAATTTAACAATAACAAGTGGTGCTATTAACGGAAATGAACTTGTTATGATGACAATATTAGAACCAGGTGATCATGTTATCAGTCTTTATCCTACATATCAACAAATGTATGACTTTCCTAAGTCATTAGGATGTGATGTTTCTTTGATTTATTTGGATGAGAAGAAGGGATGGTTGCCATCACTTGAAGATTTTAAAAAGGCCATAACATCTCATACAAAAATGATTTGTTTAAATTCACCAAATAATCCTACTGGAACAACAATTCCTTTTTCATTAATGAAAGAGATTATTGAACTTGCTAAGGCTCATGATTGTTATATTCTTTGTGATGAAATTTATAGAGGAGTCAATACAAAGACAAGACAATTATCACCTTCTTTTTCAGATCATTATGAAAAAGCTATTATTACTCAAAGCTTATCTAAAGTTTTTTCGTTTGCAGGGTTAAGACTTGGCTGGATCAAAGGTCCAAAACATATTATTGATCTTATTAATTATCGACGTGATTATCATATTATTAGTAGTGGTCCTTTCAATGATTATATTGGAAGTCTTGTTTTGGAAAACAAAGATAAGATTTTAGAGAGAAGCTTATCTATTTGCCAGCAAACAAAAGAGGAACTAAAAAAATGGATTGAACAGGAACCACACATATCTTGTGTGATTCCAGAAGAAGGAACTGTCTGTTTTTTGAAGTATGATATGGCGATTCCATCAAAAGAACTTTGTGAAAGACTTCAAAATGAAACAGGAATCTTCTTTGTTCCAGGAAGTACATTTGGTATAGAAAATCATTTGAGATTTGGATTTACACATGTTGATGATGTAAAAAAAGGACTGCCACTTTTCTCAAAATGGCTAAGACAGTTTGACAAGTAGCTTACGCTACTTGTTTTTATATACATATTGATAAACATGAAATGCAGAAAGAACAAGAGTCAAAAACAAGCCAATCAGCATGACCATCGCAACACTTAATACACCATATCTTGGTGTGAGGATGAATAAACATACAAGTTCAACAAAAACTTCTAATATGCTCATCATAAACATTTCTTTATTTTTGTTTAGAGCTTGTAAAGTGGCACTAAGAGGTGTTTGTAGATAAAATAATGTAAAAGGAATAGACATATATTTTAAATAATTATATCCATTTGTTGTATTATACATGATATACAAACAATGATCGCCCCAAAAATAAAAAAGTAAAGTAAATGGTAAGCTTATGAAAAAACAAACAATAACGCCTATAAGAACATGTTTACGTAACTGATATTGGTGATGATATGCAATATCTTTATTCAATATAGGAAGTAAGAGTCTTAAAATAACATTGTTAAAAAATGTCGGTGTTACAAGCAAGGAAATCACATAACCATTAATAATTGCATATTGTAAATGAATATCACTTTCATTTATGGATAAACGACTCAATATAGTTACCAAAACAATGGGCTCAATAAAGTTATAGCAAGTGTGAAGAAGACGAGAACCTGTAAGAGGTAAAGCAATATTCATCATATCTTTAAAAATAAAATTCTCTTGAAAATAGTTGATGGGATGAAATTGAATATGCACTTTTCTATCTAACTTCCAATAAAGATAAACAATAGAACATAATTCACCAACACTCATTGCAATAATTGCTATAGCAACAAGGTAAGAAATATTAAGATATGAAAATTGATGAATCATAAAATATGTGAAAATAATTCTTGAACCTTCTTCTAGAAGCTGAGCAACTGATAATCGCCAGACATCTTCTTTGCCCAAATAATAATTTTTAATAATACCACTTATTCCTACAAGAGGAATGAAAGGAAGCATACTTAATAATGGTAGATAAGCTAAATCTTGTCTTAGAAAATCATGAGCAATTATTTTAGAAAAAAATAATATCGATAACATAATTAAAAAACAAGATGTTATGCAAATGAGAATAGCAGATATAATAACCTTTTTATTATTATACTTAGGGTGTGAAACGAGTCTAAAAACAGCTGATGGAATTGAAAATTGTGCTAATGTAATACATAAAGAAAGGGTAGGAATGACCAATATATATAATGCCATTCCTTGTTCATTTAAAAGTCTTGATAAAAGCATTCTATTGAGAACTGAAAAGACTTTTGTAATAAGAGTACTGCCACTTAAAATAATAAATGAATTAATTAATTTTCTTTTCATAAAACACTTCCTTTATTGTCGAATTTCCTTTATAATAACATATGTTAATCATAAAAAAATATGTTAGGATGTGCAGTCAATGGAAATAGATCTTAGGAATAACTTACCAGTAGATATTCTTTTTTTAATTCGTATAAAAGCAAATGAATTTAGAAATGAAGGAATTCATCAAATTAATGCAGGAGATATCAAAGAGTTTTTATATCAAACAAAGTGGAAAGATGAGGAAACAATGTTGATGTGCAATGTTATTGATGATATTATGTCTATAAGATTTTCAGAAGTTTTTGATTATTTAAAGGTTAAAGTTATTAAAGAAGCCTCTTCTATGCATATAGAGGACTTTAATGAATTAATTGCGAAATAACTGCATAACAGTTATTTTTCTTTTTAGGAGAGAGAACATGAAATATAAAATTAGTCAATCAGAAAATTATAAACATATTCAACAACAATATCATATTAATTCTTTATTAGCGAAAGTTATAGATTTTCATCATTATGATCAAGATATGTTAAAAAATTTTTTAAATCCAAGACTCATTTATCATGATTTTTCATTATTTGAAGAAGCAGATATGACTTTAGATAGAATTGAGGAAGCAATTGAAAATAAGGAAAAAATATGTATTTATGGAGATTATGATTGTGATGGTATTCTAGCGACAACAATTTTAGTTCAAGCATTTTATGAATTAGGTATAGAGGTTGGTTATCATATTCCGCATCGCTTTGAAGATGGATATGGTCTTAATGTAGAAAGAGTGAAACAAATTGCAGCAAAGGGATATTCATTGATTATTACTGTTGACAATGGTGTTAAAGCTTTTGAGGCTATTGAGTGTGCTAATGAATTAGGAATAGATGTTATTGTTACAGATCATCATCAAATTGATAGTGACTTACCAGATGCTTGTACATTTATTCATACTCAACTTTCTCCCGAATATCCATTTAAGGAGATTTCTGGAGGATTCGTTGCATATAAATTAGCCAGTGCTCTATTGAAAAGACAAGATAAATATCTTTATTGTTTAGCAGCTATTACAACAATATCAGATATGATGCCCTTATTAGATGAAAATCGCTCATTGGTAAAAAAAGCTCTTTTATTTATGAAAGAAGAAAAATATCTTCCTTTAGAATTATTACTTGGAGAAAACCAACGTTATAGTGCGACATCTATTGGTTTTATTATTGCACCAAAGATTAATTCTTTTGGACGTTTGCCAGAAATTTGTCATCCCAATCAACTCGTGAAATATTTTCTAAAAAATGCTTCAAAAGAATTACTTATGAAAGTTTCAAGAATGGCTACTCAAATCAATAGTCAAAGACAAACATTAACAAATGAACAATATAATGA
>CATOPA010000113.1 GCA_951801965.1 uncultured Erysipelotrichaceae bacterium
GAATATAACAGTTCAGGATATAGAACAAAGATTAGAAACTTTACATAAATTACTTGAAAGAAAAAATGTTACACATGTAGAAATAAGAGAAACAATTTTAGGACTTATTATTTCTGATATAAAAAAAGAGAACAGTTCATCAATGGAATAAAATAAAGATGACATGATAAATGTCTCTTTTTTTGTATAAAATGAAAAAAATGTTCCATAATACCATTGGAGATGATAGTTATGAAATTTTATAAAAGCAAAGATGATCACTTTTTCATACAATTAGATGAAGAAGAATTTCAAGATCATGATATAGAAGCCATTTGCGAAAAAAATCATAATGGTGATGATCATAAACATCAGCCTATAGTCAGTATTGAGAACAATCAAGTGAAAGTCAAAATTGGAGATGTGATGCATCCTATGACTTTAGAACATCATATTTCTCTTATTTTTTTAAAAACAAAACAAGGTGGACAATATAAGATTTTAAACCATCAACAAACACCAATTGTCACATTTGAATTATCACAAGATGATGAAGCTATAGAAGTTTATGGATATTGTAATTTACATGGATTATGGAAAGAAATATGTTAGAACATACTTGGTATGTTCTTTTTTATGTGTTAAAATAAGGATGGTGATAAAATGATAAAAATAAATGAAGAATCTTTTGATATGGTCTATCAATTATTTGAAGAGGCATTTATTTTAGCAGAGCTTAGACCATATGAAAAAATGAAAGAACTTTTCTTAAAGGAAGAATTTGTTATATACGGATATAATCTTGAGGGAAAACTTGCAGGAGCTATACTTGTTTGGGAATTTGATGAATGTATATATTTAGAAAACTTTGCAGTGGATTCAAAGCTTAGAAATCAAGGGATTGGTGCTGCTATTTTAAAAGAAATACAGCAAATTTATTCATCGCATTTGATCGTTTTAGAAGTTGAAGAGCCAATTGATGAGCTCACAACAAGAAGAGTTCACTTTTATCAAAGACATCAATTTTATTTGAATCCTTTTCATTTTATACAACCTGCATTAAGAGAGAATGTTGAAGATGTTCATTTGATGTTGATGAGTTATCCTCATTGTATAAATGAAGAGACATTTAAAAACATAAGAGATTTATTATTTTATAAAGTTTATAAACAAAATAAAGAGAAAGAAGGTATATTATGATTTGTCCTCATTGTCATCAGGAATTAAATGAAAATGATCAATTTTGTCATTATTGTGGTGAAAGAATTATTAAAACTTTAAAAAATTGTCCTAATTGTGGTCAAGAAATCACAGATGATTATCAAATATGTCCTCAATGTGGTTTCCATTTGCCTTTACAAAGAGTAGAAAAAGTAAAAAAAAGGAGCAAGACAACTGCAATTATATTAGGCATCTTTTTAGGTGGAGTAGGAGCTCATAATTTTTATTTAGGGTATTCCTCAAAAGGTTACTTTCAAGCAGTGTTATTTTTTTCAGGGATATTGACTGTTTGGTTAACAACTTTTATAGCTATTGTATGGGGAATCATTGATGCAATTATGATTACTTTTGGTTCTATTGATCGTGATGGTGATGATAATCTTCTTTTGTAAGATTATCATTTTTATGTGAAAAAATATTGATTAAAAGAGGATTATATTGTATTCTTATGTACATAAAATGATATAAAGGGGAAAAGTTGATGAGTAAAGTTGTTAAATTTGGTGGTTCTTCACTAGCTGATGCCTCACAATTTAAAAAAGTTTATGACATTGTTATGGCAGATAGACAAAGAAAATATGTTGTACCTAGTGCTCCAGGAAAAAGATTTAAAGATGATATAAAGGTCACTGATTTATTATATAAAGCATATGATGCAAAAAGTGAGTCAGAATTTCAAAGAACATTTGAAGAAATTAGGCAGAGATATCAAGATATTATAGATGGGCTAGGATTACAAATATCTTTAGAAGAAGAATTTGCTATTATAGAAAAGAATTTTGAAAAACAAATTGGTGTTGATTATGCAGCAAGTAGAGGAGAATACTTGAATGGTATTTTACTCGCTCATTATTTAGAATTTGATTTTATTGATGCGAAAGATGTTATTTTTATTGATGAATATGGTAACTATGATAAAAAGAAAACAGATTCAGTTTTATCTCAAAGATTATTAGAAAGTGAATATGCTGTTATTCCTGGCTTTTATGGTTCATTAAATGACGGTTCTGGGCAAATTAAGGCATTTTCTAGAGGTGGATCTGATGTCACTGGATCTATTGTTGCTAAAAATGGAAAAGTTGATTTATATGAAAACTGGACTGATGTTTCAGGTTTCTTAGTGGCTGATCCACGTATTGTTAAGGAACCAGCTGTTATTGAAACAATTACATATAAGGAATTAAGAGAGTTGTCTTATATGGGAGCTTCTGTATTACATGAAAATTCTGTGTTTCCAGTACGTAATGAAGGTATTCCAATCAATATTAAAAATACAAATAAACCTGAAGATCCAGGAACATTAATTGTTGAAAGTACATGTCATAAGCCAGCACACGTGATTACTGGTATTGCTGGAACAAAAGGTTTTGCAACAGTTATGATTGAAAAAGATATGATGAACTCTGAAATTGGATTTGGTCGTAAAGTTTTACAAGTTTTTGAAGATCATCATTTATCATTTGAACATATGCCTTCAGGTATTGATACAATGACAATTATTGTGAATACTGAAGAGTTTATAGATAAAGAACAAGATATCTTGGCGGGAATTCACCGAGCTGTTCAGCCAGATTCCATTATTTTAGAGTCTGATCTTGCGTTGATTGCAGTTGTAGGACGTGGAATGAAAGCGAGTCGAGGAACGGCTGCAAGAATCTTTAATGCTCTTGCGAAAAGAAATATAAATATTAAAATGATCGATCAAGGATCAAGCGAATTAAATATTATTATAGGTGTTCGTAATTGTTATTTTAATGATGCTATTAAAGCCATATATAATGAATTTATAGATTAATCACTTTAGGTGATTTTTCTTTTTATAAATGTGATAAAATATATATTATAAAAAAATTCTTTTGTATTTTGAATAATGACTTGAAGTAGAAATTTTTATATGAATAAATAATATAGGGAGGAAAAGAAAATAAAATGAAAATTTTGATGTTAGCACCTTTACAAAATGAAAATTTTAAACAAATCGAAGATACTTTTTTAGATGATCAATTTATTTATCCAAATGAAAATGATATGCAAGCAAGTATTAATGAATGTGACATCATTGTAGGAAATCCATCTTTAGATTTGAATCTTTATCAAAAAAATATAAAAGCCATTTTATTAAATAGCGCAGGAAGTGATAGTTATATAAAAGAAGGATTATTGCATCCCCAAACACTTTTAACAAATGCAAGTGGAACTTATGGAAAAGCTATAGCTGAACATACAATTGGTATGATTTTATCGTTGAATAAAAATTTAAAAACATATGCTTATCATATGAATGAACATTTATGGAAAGATGTTTCCATGGGAAAAGAGCTCTATCAAAGTACAGTTCTTATTGTTGGACTTGGTGATTTAGGTTATGAAATAGCCAAAAGATTAAAAGCATTTGAGTGCCATATCATAGCTGTAAAAAGAACGCAATCAATGGTGCCTCAATATGTTGATGAACTATATACGATTGATCAATTAGATAGCCTTTTACCTCAAGCAGATTATGTTATTTTAACATTGCCTCAGACTCCTCAAACAATTCATATGTTCAATAAAAAAAGACTATTATCTATGAAAAAAGATGCTATGCTTATTAACGTAGGAAGAGGAAGTGCTATTTGTAGTGAAGATTTGGTATCAGTTTTGAGTCAGGGACATTTGTATGGTGCAGCATTGGATGTTGTCGAAGAAGAACCTTTACCATTAAATCATCCTTTATGGGATTTTGATAATGTCTTACTCACACCACATGCTTCAGGTGGATATGTTTGGAGAAGTGCACGAGATTATTTTACTCAACTTGTCATAAGAAATATTGAACATCTCAAAAAAAATGAACCATTAGAAAATGAGGTTGATTTTCAAACAGGATATCGTAAACATATTTCTTATCAATAAATGCATAAAATCATTATACTTGACAAAACTTAAAATAATTATATAATATCTATATACCCCCTAGGGGTATAGGAGGTTGCCGTATGAAGCAAAAATATGACATTATTGGAATGAGTTGTAGTGCTTGTAGTGCACATATTGATAAAGCAGTACGAAAAGTTGATGGTGTTCATGATGTTCAAGTGAATCTTTTAAGTAACAATATGACAGTTGATTATGATGAAGAAAAGATTAATGATGCTTTGATTATGAAAACTGTTGAAGATGCTGGGTATCAAGCTCTTTTAGAAAAAACAAATCCTGAATCTCAAGTGAAAACAGAGGCAGTTGATCAAAAAAAGAAATCATTGATCTATTCTTTTGTTTTCTTAATTCCTTTGTTTTATATTTCTATGGGACACATGATGGGAGCACCATTACCTCATATTTTACAAGGTGAGGAAAATATGATGGTCTTTGCATTAACTCAATTATTTTTGACTTTACCTATTATGTATATCAATAGAGGATATTTTGAAAGAGGTTTTCAATCTTTTAAACACAAAAGTCCAAATATGGATACACTGATTGCTTTGGGATCAAGTGCTGCAGCTATTTATAGTATTTATGCTATATTTATGATGGGATATGAACTTGGACATGGAGAAATGACCTTGGCTCATCAATATATGATGCAATTGTACTTTGAATCTGCGGGCATGATTTTGACATTAATTTCATTAGGAAAATACTTGGAATCACGTTCTAAGAAGAAAACTTCTGAGGCTATTGAAAAACTTATGAATTTAATGCCTTCCACAGCTGTTATTTTAAAAGATGGTCAAGAGATCGTTGTAGACATTGATGATGTTCAGGTCAATGATATTGTGATTGTTAAATCAGGGCAGAGCATACCTGTTGATGGAATCATTGTGAGTGGTCATGCATCTATTGATGAATCAATGATTACGGGTGAAAGTTTACCAGTAGATAAAGGTGTGGATAACCGAGTGATTGGAGCAACGATGAATGTAGAAGGGTATCTTCAAGTGAAGGTAACACATACCAATCAAGAGAACACTTTGTCACAAATTATTCATCTTGTTGAAGATGCTGCATCTTCAAAAGCACCAATTGCAAAACTTGCTGATAAGATTAGTGGTATTTTTGTACCTATTGTGATGACAATATCACTAATAACATTTATAGTGTGGATGACCTTAGGTCATGAATCATTTCATTTTGCATTAACTTGTGCTATTGCTGTTTTGGTTATTTCATGTCCTTGTGCTCTTGGACTAGCAACGCCTACAGCAATTATGGTTGGAACAGGAAAAGGAGCTCAGTTAGGTATTCTAATGAAATCAGCTGAAAAGTTAGAGCTTTTGTCAAAGTGTGATACAATTGTTTTGGACAAAACTGGAACGATTACAAAAGGGAAACCACAAGTTACAGATATATATCCAATTCATACGACAAAAGATGAACTCTTAAGATACGCTGCTTCTATTGAAAATGCGTCTCAACATCCTTTAGCAAAAGCTATTGTACAATATGTTCAAGATCTTCAAATGAGTTTTGAAACAGTTGATTCTTTTGAAATGATGAGTGGGTTAGGGTTAAAAGGTCAATTAAAAAGTGATGTTCTTCTATCAGGAAATCAAAGACTGATGGAAAAATATCAAGTTGATCTTACAGAGGTTTCAGATTTATCAAAACAGCTTGCAAATGAAGGAAAAACACCTTTGTATTATGCCAAAAATCAAACTCTTATTGGTATGATTGTTGTAAGTGATACATTGAAAGAGACAAGTCATCAAGCTATAGAATTATTAAAAAAGATGGATTTATCTATTTATATGCTGACAGGTGATAATGCTTTGACTGCAAGAGCGATTGCTGATGAATTAAAAATTGAGGTGATTGCTGAGGTCTTACCTCAAGATAAAGAAAAGCATGTTCAAGACTTACAGAAAAAAGGACATCAAGTCATTATGGTCGGTGATGGTATCAATGATGCTCCTGCTTTAATGAGGTCTGATGTTGGAATTGCAATGACTTCAGGAACAGATATTGCCATGGAAAGTGCTGACCTTATCTTAATGAAAAATGATTTGATGGATGTTGTTAGCTCTATACAATTAAGTCAGGCAGTGATTAAAAACATTAAAGAAAATTTATTTTGGGCTTTCTTCTATAATGTTGTTGGTATTCCTATTGCTGCTGGGGTCTTCTATCCTGTTTTAGGATGGTTACTTGATCCTATGTTTGGAGCTGCTGCTATGAGTTTAAGTTCTGTCTTTGTTGTCAGCAATGCTTTAAGATTAAGATTTTTTAAACCAAAACATGTAGAATTACAGAAAAAGGAGAAGAAAACTATGAAAATGAATATTGAAGGAATGATGTGTGCACATTGTCAAGCACATGTTGAAAAGGCGTTAAATCAAATTAATGGAGTGAAAGCAACAGTTGATTTAGAAAAAAAATGTGCTTTTGTTGAATTGTCTGATGATATTAGTCAAGAAGCTTTAAAAAAAGCAGTAGAGGAAGCTGGTTATACAGTTGTAGGTTTTGAATAATGCAAGCTGATAAAAAACAAGTGAATCGCTTGTTGAAAACAGCAAGAGGGCAGATTGATGGGATTTTAAGAATGATAGAAGAAGATCGTTACTGTATTGATGTTTCTCATCAGATTATGGCTACACAAGCTATTTTAAAAAGAGCAAACAAAGAGA
>CATOPA010000114.1 GCA_951801965.1 uncultured Erysipelotrichaceae bacterium
ATCAATTTTGTTTAGAATTAAGGAAAAAATTGTAGATAATGAAGGATTGTTAGAGAATATAGCAAGTTATATTTTTGAATTACTTGAAAGTGAATTAAAGAATATAACAGACGTCGATATAGAAAATCAAATATTCGAATACTTTATAGATCTTACACAAGTAACAGACTATAAGTATAAAGCAGAAGAGATGTTATTTAAGTATTTTCAATCATTAGAATATAAGGAAAGAAAAATAAATTATTTGCATAAGGTATTAGAAACAATAGATAAACATTCTTATCATAGAACAAGATATATGAGATATCAAGCAGAGATGGTTAAGAAAAATGTCACGAAAAGTAGAAAAGTGATACATTTAGGTAGAACTTATTGATTTATAATATATGAGTATGGTAAGACATGAAGGAGGAATGATAAAGAAAGGACGAGAAAAATCAATGGAATTCAAAGAAGAACATGAATTTATATTACCAATAGGATACAAAGATACCCAAGGAAGGTATCATCATTATGGAAAGATGAGATTATCAACTGCAAAAGATGAATTAATGCTTATAAGACATCCAAAGGTGAGGCAAAGTAGTGAATATGAGAAATTGATTTTACTTTCTCATGTGATTACGCACTTAGAAGGATGTGAGAAGGTAACACTGGAAATTATAGAATCATTATATCTTATTGATATCAATTATTTATTGAATTTATATCATCAAATCAATCAATATCATTCATAATAAAAGGGAACAGAGATTTCCTTTTTATGAAAAGGTATAAGTAAAATGATATTTTTGATGAGTTGTATGGATGGAAAATAGTTTGTTGCTGTTAGGATAGATGAGAGTTGTTCTTGAAAAGTACACATTGATGTGCTAATATGAAAAAGATTTAAGAAAAGAGGGATCTTATGAAAAAAGGTAATAATAACAATCTCATTTCTAAAGTAACAGATTTTAAAATTATTTTAGGAATTCAAATACTTGCATCTTTGATTTTGAATGCATTTCTTTTTAAATTAGGTGCTCTTCCGATGAAGTATGCCTTAATTATTGTAGTAGTAACATTTTTACTATGCTTAATGACATTCTTTTTAATGAAACCATCAAAAAAGAAGAATCAGGGAGTTACAAAAAATGTGATTGGAAAAGTTGTTAGTATTCTTTTAAGTGTTTTTTTACTATGGGGCTCTTTATTTGTGGCTCAAGGCGATTCTGTATTAGGATCTATTACTGGAGCAAATAAGCAGATTACTCGTGTTTCAGTTGTTGTCTTGGCTGATAGTGGCTATGAAGATCTATCTGATATTAAGGGTGAAACAGTTGAAATTTATACAAAAGATGAACCAGACTTAATGTCAAAGGCTCTTGAAGCTTTAAATAAAAAAGAGTCATCTATTCAAACAAAAGAAGTGAAAAATTTCACGGATTTAGCAGATGATTTATATGAAAAGAAAACAAAGGCTATCTTTTTAAATGAAGCATTCAATGGAACATTTGAAGAAAAACATGAAGATTATGCTTCAAAAACAAAGGTTATTTGGACTTTTGAAATTGTTGAGGAAGTCAAAGACTTATCTAAAAATGTTGATGTGACAAAAGAAGCATTTACAGTTTATATTAGTGGTATTGATACGTATGGAAAGGTATCAACAGTTTCACGTAGTGATGTGAATATGATTGTTACGGTTAATCCAAAGACAAAGCAAATTTTAATGACAAGCATTCCAAGAGACTATTATGTTACTCTTGCTAATAAGGGTAAAAAGGATAAGCTTACTCATTCTGGTTTGGGTGGTATTGAAAATACTGTAAAAACAGTAGAAAATTATATGGGTATTGATATTAACTATTATGCTAGGGTGAATTTTACATCTTTAATTAAGATTGTTGATGCTTTGGGTGGTGTAGAAGTGGAATCACCAGTTGCTTTTAAATCGGTAGCAGGGTATAGTTTTAAAAAAGGAACAAATCATGTCAATGGAGAGCAAGCTTTAGCATTCTCAAGAGAGAGATCTGCTTTGGGTGGTGGAGATAATGCACGTGTTGCTAACCAACAAAGAGTTTTAACTGCTATGCTTAAAAAGATGATGTCACCAGCCATTATTACAAGTTATTCTAGTGTGTTAAGTTCTATTAATGGATCATTTGAGACAAATATGTCTTCAAAAGAAATCACATCATTAATACAAATGCAAATCAATGATATGGCTTCATGGACTTTCATTTCAAAACAACTTACTGGAAGTGGAGAATTTTTGTATGGTGGTGCATATATGCCTAATAGTAATTTATGGTATATGATTCCAAATGAAGCGAGTGTTACTGAAAATAAGCAAGCTATACAAAAAGTATTAAAAGGTGAAAGTGTTAAGTAGATGTTATGAACATCTACTTTTTTGTATACTTAAAACGCCATATATGATGATTGTATTTTATAGATACTCGCGATTTTAAATAATCAATAGTGGAGGAATATAAAATATTTCTATAAAATAGCAATAAAAAAAGAAAATAAACATTTTTATGTGTATATATATAATAGGGACAAACTTTATAAGAGAAGCTGTTTACTTAAAGCAAATATATGTTATAATATGTTTGTCCCCCTATATCATATAGAAATGGGGTGTTCAGTATTTTTTCAGCAGTACATAATGATTATCTTTTTGCTATCTCTAAGTTACGTTTGATTGATGATGATTTTATGAATGTTGTCTTTAAAGATAAAAACTGTCTTGAACTTCTTTTATCTCTTATATTCAATGAACATATAGAAATTGTTTCTTATGAGAATCAATATCCTTTTAAGAATCTTCATGGCAGAGATATACAGATAGATGTTCTTGTGAAAACAGAAGATCATCATTATATCAATGTAGAGATTCAAAGACAAAATCAAGGAGCCATACCACAAAGAGCGAGATATCATCAGAGTCTTATAGATAGTTATGTCTTTAAAGAAGGAAATAGGTGGAAAGAGATACCATCAGTCACAGTGATTTTTATCACAGAGAATGATATCTTAAAGAAAGGATTACCTATCTATCACATCAATAGAACTATAGAAGAAACAGGAGATAAGTTTAAAGATGGAACAGAGATAATATATGTCAATGCCAGTATACAGGAAGAAAGTCACTTAGGAAGATTGATGCATGACTTTATGTGTGAAAAAGCAGAAAACATGTATTATGAAGTCTTAAGAAACAGAGTGAAATATTATAAAGAGAATCAGGAGGGAAGAAGAGAGATGTGTGAAATCATGGATAATATTAGAAACAAAGGAAGAGATGAAGGAAGGATTGAAGGCTTGGCTGAAGGAGAGCTAAAGGGAAAGACTATAGGAAAACTTGAAGAAAAAATATATACATTACTTCAACAACTTAAACAAAAGTTAGGAGGATTAACACCAGAGCTAGAATTCAAGATACAAACAAGTACATATGATCAATTAGAACAACTAACAATCCATATCTTTGATGTAGAAAATGAAGAAGATATTATGAAAGTTTTAGCTTGTTAGAGTGAAAAGATGGTCTGTCTTTTAACAGGTCATCTTTTATAGTTTACTAGAAAGTTAATATAAAAGACATGAGAGATCATTATAATACAAAGTGGAGGAAAATTATGAAACATATACAAGTTAATCACAATGTTCTTAATAAGGAACTCATAAAAGAAATAAGATTGTCATTAGTATCCTTTGAAAAAATATTTGTTTTGATTGGACTGACTGTTATTTTTTTTGTATTATCTGTTTATCAGATTATAATGGATAATATAGTCTTAGGGACTATTTTTTCAACAGGAGGAGCGATGTGCATAGGAGGTGTTTTCTATTCATATTATACAAAATATCATCATTTAATGGATATTTTTCAGGATGTAGATAACATAACATATTCAATGTCATTTGGAAATGATGGACTTTCTATTCATAATTGTTATCTTGGAAGTCATACTAAAATAGCATACTCCCAAATGAGAAGATTAAAGGAAACGAAAAATAGCTATACAATATTCGCAAATAATCAGCAGTTTGCAATGATTAGGAAAGATTGTTTAAAAATCAATACAAAAGAATTACTTGACTTTCTTAAATCACAAGACACAAAAATAAAAAGATGGCCAAAAATAAAATAGCATTCAAAACATTATATAATTAGAATTTATTGCAAAAGAGATAAAATAAAAGGAGCAGTCAATAAATGTAGAAATGATTCATTTTAATGAGTCAAATCCGTTATTGTTTAATGAAATTTGATTTGCTATAATAAGATAATAAAGGAGCTGAAAAGAATGAAAGATATTACATTGGTGGTTATGGCAGCTGGAATAGGAAGTCGATTTGGCGGTGGAATCAAACAATTAGAGCCAGTAGGACCTCATGGTGAGATTATTATGGATTATTCCATATATGATGCTATAAAAGCAGGGTTCAATAAAGTTGTTTTTGTTATTAGAAAAGATCTAGAAGAAGATTTTGATAAAATTATTGGACAAAGAATAAAAAAGAAAGTCAAAGTAGAGTATGCTTTTCAGGAAGTTTCTGATATACCAAAGCAATACAAAGACAAATTTCAAGAAAGAAAAAAACCTTGGGGAACAGGGCAGGCTATTCTTGCTTGTAAAAATGTTGTTCATGAACCTTTTTTAGTTATCAATGCAGATGATTACTATGGAAAAGAAGCCTATCAAACAGCTTATAATTATTTGTCTGACACTCACCCAATGCAGCCACTACCTATTTGCATGATTGGATTTGTATTAAAAAATACATTGAGTGATAATGGAGGGGTTACCCGAGGTGTATGTCAAGTTAATAAAGAAAATCAATTGATAGATATAGTAGAAACACATCATATAGAAAAGATTGATGGTAAAGCTATGACACAAGGAAAAGAAATTGATTTGAATGCAGTTGTCTCAATGAATATGTGGGGATTACAGCCTGAAATTTTCCAGACACTAGAAAAGGGATTTGAAGATTTCTTAAATACATTAGAAGCAGTAGATATAAAATCAGAGTATCTTTTACCAACAATTATAGGAGATTTATTGCATAGTCAACAAGCAACAGTAGCAGTTTTAAAATCACACGATGAATGGTTTGGAGTGACATATAAGGAAGATAAAGACTTTGTTAAAGAGAGTATACAAAAACTAGTAGAAAATGGTATGTATCCAAAGCAATTATAAAAGAAACATATAATGAATAAAAAGAAAAATGAGCTATCAATATTGAAGCTCATTTTCTTTTTGAATCGATTCTGTAATATACCTATATAAACAAGGATTCAGTTTCTCTTAGAATCAGTTGCTTATATAAATATGTATTTTTTATAACAACAAATGCTGATGGAATAAAATCCCTTTCTCTTGATGTGTTTTTGTTATAAAAATGTTGTTATAAAAGTTGTCCTTAAAGACAATGCTCATTATACAATAAAAATAAAGAAAGAAAAGAGCAAAAGACAACTTACAAAATAAAGTGTCAGATTCGGCAAAAAATTGGTAAATAAAAAAGTTATAGTCTGTCGAACTATAACTTTTTTAATCATTTTTGTCGTTTTTTAGCAAACTTTCAAGATCACCTAAAAACTTACCTTTCTCATCTACATTTTCACAGATATAATCAAGGGAAGCATTATAGAAACGAGAGAAACGAATAAGTTTACCTAAAGATGGTGTTCTTTGATTTGATTCATATTGTGAAACAATTGGCTTAGACATTTTTAAGATTTCAGCAACCTGTTTTTGAGTTAATCCAGCTTGTTTTCTTAGAGTTTGTAATCTTTCTCCAATACTCATATTTATATCACCTCACCAAAATATTATACACTATTAAAAATTGCATTAGGTAAATCTCTTGCAATTTGCAAATAAAAATAAGGTAAAAATGCAAAAAAGGGAATAAATTGGCGTAAAAGAGTAGTGATATTTCTTGTCAAATTATGTAAGATAGCTGTATAATTTCGTGGGGGAGGGACTAAGATTCATGAATATAGCTATATTTGATAAAAACGAAAGATTACAAAAAATGATGACTCATGTAATTAAGCGGGAATATGAGATTATAGATGATAAATTAACTATTCAATGTTTTAATGATATTAAAGAGCTTTTATTAAGTGATGACAAAAAATACTTTAATGTTATATTTGTTGATGTACAACAAGCAGGGATGAAAACACTTATTCAATTAAGAAAAAACAATCCAAGTAGTTATATCATTTTTATGAGTGAAAACGATGATTATGTTTTTGATGCGTTTCATATAGGGGCTTCTGAGTATTTGTTTAAGCCTTTTGATGAACAAGCACTTATAAAAGCTTTTCTTGATTCAGTTCATTGGTATTATCATTTTGATATAAAATTTTTAATACCAATAAAGTCAACAAAGAGAAAACGTTTCTTTTCAGTTGATGAAATCAAATATGTTGAAACTTATTATAATGATATAGATATAGTTACTGTTGATGATGAACATATTATTACTCATGTGAAAAACAGATATCGAATTAGACAGGTTTTAAAACCAAGGTGGTTTTTACAGGTTAATCAAAGCACATTAGTTAATATGAAGTATGTAGATTTTTTAACAGATAGAAATATTATTTTAAAAACAAGGGAAGTTTTCCCTTTGAGTAGAAAAAAATTAATAGAAAGCCATTTAAAATTTGAAAAATTTTTAAAGGGTAAAGATGGGGGAAAATGAA
>CATOPA010000115.1 GCA_951801965.1 uncultured Erysipelotrichaceae bacterium
GATTAAAGCATCATTAAAAGATGCTGCTATAGAAGCTGCTGGATTAGTTGGAGAAGCACGTTATGTTGATGGAGAAATTCAGTCTATGCTTATCCAAGCTCATTTAAATGTAAAGACGTCTACAGAATTGATGTTCTTAACATCATTGATTGCTGATGGAATTGATTCAAAGTTTACTTATGATTTTGATGTCAAGGTTCTTGTCAGTTCACAAGATGAATTGCAAGCTATTATTATTAAAGAGAAGGGTCAAAAAGCAAAGAGTTATGATTTGTATTGATGCTAAAAAAAATTTGTTAAAAGAAATAAGTCATCAAGCTATGTTTGATGTTAGTGATAATGATTTAATTGATTTGGTAAAGGAATATGATTCTTTTATGAAATGTGTGGCTATTTTAGAATCTATTGAAACATCTGACATAACTCCTTTGATTTATCCTTATGAAATAGAAACAAATTTTTTAAGAGAAGATTGTATTGTTCATGAAACTCATCATAGAGATATTTTAAAAAATGCCAAGATGACTCAAGACTGTTATATAAAAGTGCCAAAGGTTGTGAAGTAAATGATTCAATATAGTATAGAAGAACTTCAAAAGTTATTTCAGTCTTCTTCTTTTGATAAAGAAAACTACTATAAAGAGGTCTTTAAAGAAGCTCAATATCAGCAAGAAAGATTAAATGCTTTTGTAACAATAACAAAGAATGAAGCATATGAAACTTTAAGATATACAGACTTTGATTTAGCATTGGGTGGAATTCCTTATGTATTAAAAGATAATTATCATACAAAGGGAATAAAAACAACTGCTTCTAGTCGTATGTTAGAGGATTATATACCTACTTATAATGCGCATATTGTTGATTTGCTAAATCGACAAGGAGCATGTTTGATAGGAAAAGCGTCTATGGATGAATTGGCAATGGGTGGCACAAATACGACAGCATTAACTGGGCCAGTATCTAATCCATGGGATTCTTCACGTATTGCAGGTGGATCATCTGGTGGAAGTGCAGCACTTGTAGCAAGTGGTGTAGTTCCTTTTGCATTAGGAAGTGATACAGGAGATTCTATTAGGAAGCCAGCAGGATTTTGTGGTGTTGTTGGTTTTAAACCAACATGGGGAAGAATTTCGAGATATGGCTTGATTCCATATGCATCAAGTTTAGATACAGTTGGGGCGTTTACGAGAAATGTAAGAGATATGGCTATTGTTATTGAAGCATTATCTGGTAGAGATGATAAGGATATGACTTCAAGTATGAGTAGGGTTCCACATTATCTTGATAATCTTGATAAAAATATTCAGGGAATGAAAATTGCTGTTATTCAATCAATCAATGATGAAATAACAAATCCTCTCATCAAAACAAATTTTGAAAAGGTGATTCAAACTTTTCAAAATTTAGGAGCTATCGTTAGTGAGGAAACCATACCTTTAAAACTTATGAAAGCATTACATCCTATTTATACGATTATTGCTAATTGTGAGGCAACAAGTCATTTAGCATGTTTAGACGGGATTAAGTTTGGCTATAGGGCATCTGGTAGAACAATTGAAGAGATAATCACTCGCTCACGAACTCAAGGTTTAGGAACTTCTGTAAAACATCGTCTGATTTTAGGACATCTTGCTTTAGCAACGGAAAATCAAGAGAAGATGTTTAGAAAAGCTCAAAAGGTAAGACGATTAATTGTAGAAGAACTTAATCGTATTTATAAAGATTATGATATTATTTTAATGCCAAATAGTAATACAATAGCACCAATGCTTAGCGAAGTTACAGAATATTCTTTAAATGAAGAAAAAGATATATTGGAGAATCATTTATGTCTTGCTAACTTTGCTGGAACACCGAGTTTGTCTTTACCAACTGGCTTTGTTGATCATATGCCAATTGCTGTAAATATAATGGGTCGACTTTTTGAAGAACAAACTGTTTTCAATTGTGCTTATGCATTAGAAGCTGCTCTTCATTTTAAAAATCAATATTCAAGAGAGGGATAAACAATGGAATTTGAACAAATTATTGGACTAGAAGTTCACTGTGAATTAAAAACGAATTCTAAAATGTTTTCTTCTGCTCCTGTGACTTTTGGAAAAGAGCCTAATTCAATGATGAATGAAATAGATATGGGTATGCTTGGAACAATGCCCGTTTTAAATAAACGCAGTGTTGAGCTTGCTATTCGTGTTTGTCATGCATTGCATATGGATATAGATGAAGTATTATGTTTTGATCGTAAAAATTATTATTATGCTGATTTACCAAAAGGTTTTCAAATCACACAATATAGAAGACCACTTGGAAAAAATGGCTATTTGGATATTGAAGTTGATCATGTAACTACAAGAATACAAATTGAGAGATTACATTTAGAAGAAGATACTGCAAAACAGATTCATTATAATGATTATTCATTAATTGATTATAATCGTGCTGGTATTCCATTGATTGAAATAGTCACTTGTCCTGATATAAGAAATGCAAAACAAGCTGCTGCTTATTTAGAAAAATTAAGACAAATTTTTCTTTATACTGATGTTTCAGATGCAAAAATGGAAGAAGGATCAATGCGTTGTGATGTCAATATTTCTTTACGTCCTTTTGGTTGTGATAGTTATGGAACTCGTACAGAAATTAAAAATGTAAATTCTATTTCTTATGTTCAAAAGGCTATAGAATTTGAAGCAAAAAGACATGAAGAATTATTAAGGTGTGGAAAAAGTGTTTTGCAAGAAACACGTCGCTTTGATGAAACAATTAATGAGACAATAACAATGCGTACAAAATCTGATGCTATAGATTATAGATATTATCCTGAGGTCAATATCTTACCTATACATATTGATCATCAGTGGGTATTAGATATAAAAAAACAGTTGCCATTAATGGCAGAGGATAGAGAAAAAATATATATTGAGAAACATGGATTATCAAAGAGGGAAGCTCATTTTATTGTTTCTTCAAAAGAGATTTCTGATTTTTATGAAGAAACAATACAATTTTGTCAAGATTTTCAAAAAATTTATCATTGGCTATCTGGAGAAGTTCAGTCTTATTTAAATAATCATCATTGCACTATTTATCAAACAAAATTAAAACCAATATATTTAAGTCAATTGATTCAATATATAAAAGAAGATGTTATTTCTTCTCAACAGTCAAAGCAAGTTTTTGATTGTGTCATGAAGGAAGGAAAAGCTCCAGAAGTGATTATTCAAGAATTAGATTTGAGACAAATTTTAGATTCTGATGTTATTGAGGAAATTGTTAATCATGTACTTGATGTTAACGCATCTTCTATTCAAGATTATATTCAAGGAAAAAAGAAAGTTATTGGTTTTTTAATGGGGCAGATTATGAAAGAGTCAAAAGGACAAGTGAATCCAAAAATGGCTAATCAGATTTTAATTCAGTCACTTCAAAAAAGAACTCAATAATATTCTATACATTTCTTTTATTTTTTGTTACAATAGTGGAAAGTAGGTGAGATTATGGCAAAGGCATTTCATTTTGATGATGATGATAACTATGATAAAGATGATTCACTTCAAAATACTAAAGAAAATAGCCCTCAAAATATAGAGATTGAGGAATCAAGTGATGACAATGGCAGTATTCAAGAATCTGTTGTTTTACAAGAAAATGAGAATGTTTGGGAAGATGAGACAATGACTAAGAAAAAGAAAAAAAAGAAGTTTGTTTGGAAATGGTGGCATTACGTTCTTATAGCAATATTTGCTTTATTTATTGCGTTTGTTGCTTATTTATTTATTGTTATGAATCATGATGGACCTGTTTATGGATCACGTTGTGAAGGTATTCAAGTTGAAATCTCTAAGGATCATAGAGATTCAACAATAGGACAAATGAAAGAGAAATATTCTGAAATTCAAGATTTATCCTTTGAGGTTGTTTGTCATCAATTAAAAGTAGATATAACTTTTAAAGATAAAATGGATACTAAGAAAGCTCAGAAAATTGCTGAAGAAACTGTTCAGACTTTAGATAAACTTGTAGGACAGAAAAAAGAAGATGGGCATACATACAGTCAATTATTTGGTAAAATTAATAATACTTCTCAGTATGAAGTGAATGTTATTTTAAAATCAAATGATTCAGCTGATTTTCCTATCTATGGAACAAAACACTCACAAAGAGATAGTTTTTCTTATACTTTAGCATCTGTGAAAGATAAAGAAAGTTATGAAAAAGCACAAGATACTTTGAAAGAAGAGAAAAAATAAACGAGCATTGCTCGTTTTTTTTGGAGGTATTATGAAGAAAAATGATTATGTTTATGGAGAATGTATAGATTATACACATGACGCTATGGGAATTGTCAAAATTGATGGTGTTCCTATTTTTGTTAAAAATATGTTGCTTCATGAAAAAGGAAAAATAAAGATTATCAAAGTTTTAAAAAAATATGCGGTAGGAAGATTGATTGAATGTGATAAAGAGAGTCCATATCGTCATGAACCAAAATGTCCATTATTTAAGCAATGTGGTGGATGCCATCTTCAACATCTTTCAGTAATAGGACAACAGGACTTTAAGACGAAAAGAGTCAAAGAAACTTTGTTGAAAATTGGTCATTGTGATGTTGATGTCTTACCTTGCATAATGATGGATGATCCATGGTTTTATAGAAATAAAGTGCAAGTTCCTGTAGGAATACAAGATGGAAAAATAGTGACAGGATTTTATAAACAACATAGCAATGATATCGTTCCAATGGATAAATGTTATATACAAAATGAGTTATCTAATGATCTTGTGAATAAAGTAAGAATGCTTTTAGAAAATGAAATCCCTTATGATAAGGTGACACATAGAGGAAATATAAAGCATATTCTTGTGAAGTATGGCTATAAAACAAATGAATTGATGTTAGTGTTGATTACATATCAAAAGAAAATAAAAAATATTGATAAAATTGTTTCTATTTTAATAAAAGAATTTCCTATGTTAAAAACAATTGTTCAAAATATCAATCCAAGACATGATAATGTTATTTTGGGTGAGCAGATAAGAGTTTTATATGGAAAAGGATATATTGAAGATAGACTTCTAGGAAATATTTACCGTATTTCTACTCATTCATTTTATCAAATCAATCCTATACAAGTAGAAAAATTATATACAAAGGCTATTGAATATGCTCAACTTAAACCAACTGATGAAGTCATAGATGCATATTGTGGTATTGGAACAATTTCTTTATCATTATCAAAATATGTAAAAAAAGTCTATGGGGTAGAGATTGTACCTCAAGCTATTGAAGATGCGAAAGAAAATGCTATGAGAAATAATATTTCTAATATTGAATGGGTATGTCAAGATGCTGGTGAATTTATGGTTGAATTTTCTAAAAAGAAACATCACATTGATGTTGTTATGGTTGATCCACCACGAAAGGGATGTTCGCAAACCTTTTTAGATCAACTAATTTTGTTAGCTCCTCAAAGAGTTGTTTATATTTCATGTGATGTAGCAACCCAAGCAAGAGATATAGCCTATCTACAAGAACATCATTATCATGTAGATATTTGCCAACCTGTGGATATGTTTCCTCAAAGCTATCACATAGAAAATATAGTTCGATTATCATATAAAGCATAAATGTAAGAGTGATATCATGTAGGCTGTTTTCAATGAAATAAAGTTTTAGAAATGAAAAGAAATGGGGAGTTGAAGATGAATATAAGAGAAGTATGCAACGCAGATGCTCAAGATATTTATGATTTATATTTGGAAGTTATGAATTATAATTATCCAGTTAATAAAATTGAAGAGATGATTCGTATTGTTAATAAAGATCATTGTAATTATGTTTTTGTTGCAGTTGAGCATTCTCAAGTCATTGGTGTTATAGAAGTTGTTATAAAGTACAGTATTCATAAAGATTCATATTTAATAATTAATACACTTGCAGTTCTTTCAAAGTATCAAGGACAAGGAATAGGAAGTCAATTATTAAATTATGTTGAGGAATTTTCTAAAAAAATGGGCTTATCTAGTATAACTTTAGGATCACAATTTAAAAGGGAAAAGGCACACCACTTTTATTTAAGTCATGACTATCAAATCATCAAAGAACATAAAATATTTGAAAAAACATTGAACAAGAATTAGAAAAGAGAATCAATTGATTAGAGAAAGGGATAAATATATGCAAAAAATCATAATTATTGGTAGTCCAGGTGCTGGAAAGAGTTCATTTGCTAGGCAACTCAGAGATATCTTAAATATTCCCTTGTATTATCTGGATATGATATGGCATAAACCAGATCAAACGACTTTGTCGAGAGAAGAATTTGATATTCAATTAGAAAATATTATGAAAACAGAGAGCTGGATTATTGATGGAAATTATCAAAGAACTTTAGAGACACGTTTAAAAAAGTGTGATTCAATATTTTTGTTAGATATTCCTTTAGAATCTTGCCTTTTAGGAGCAAAATCACGTATTGGAAAGAAAAGAGAAGATTTACCATGGATAGAGACACAATTGGAT
>CATOPA010000116.1 GCA_951801965.1 uncultured Erysipelotrichaceae bacterium
CCTTGATAGAGTTGACAATCATCACCAATAATTGTTGTTTCTCCAATAACAACTCCCATACCATGATCTATAAATAATCTTTTTCCTATTGTTGCTCCTGGATGAATTTCAATACCTGTTAAAAATCTTGCAAACTGACTTAAAAAACGAGCTAATATTTTTAAATGGATATTCCATAAAAAATGATTGATACGATAAAAAAACATAGCATGTAGACCAGGGTAATTTAAAATGACATTGAATCTGTTTCTAGCAGCTGGATCCATTTCTAAAATTTTTGTTATTAATGATTTTTCCAAAAAACACCACTCCTTTTTATTTTTAATATTTAAACATAAATTTTATAAATAAACAAATTATATGATAATTTTTATATATCCATATATTAGTGTATGAAAAAAGAAACAAATTGATATATCTATTTATCATTATATAAATGGAAAAGAAATTATGTGGAAAATAATAGAGGTGATGTGATATACTGAGTATAATGATTTATATATGAAATGAGATAATGGAGGAAAAAATGGCTGCGAAGTATCCAGAATTAAAAAATTATATATTAGAACAAATTAGTCAAGGGAATTTTAAAAAAGGAGTCATGTTACCTTCTGAAAAAGAATTTACAGAACTTTTTAAAGTGTCTAGAATGACAGTAAGAAGAGCTTTTGATGATTTGATACAGGATGGTGTTTTGATAAGAAAAGCAGGAAGTGGTGTGTTTGTAGCAAATAATAAGATAGAAAGATCATTGACTCGTGTTTCCATTAGTCATGATGAAACTATTCATCAGATGTATCATAAATTAACAGTAAAAATTATAGATTATAAAATTGTACGCAATCATCATATTGCAAGAGAATATCTTGGAATTGAAGATGAAGATGTTATCCAAGTGAAAAGAGTACAATTAGGTGATGGATGTCCTATTGTTTATGAAAATATATTTCTGCCTGTGAAATATTTTGATAAGATTGAAAAAGAAGAATTTATAAATAGTTTACAGCAAGTTGTAGATCAACATTTCTTAAAGAAAGATAAACAACTTCAAAATGAAATAACAGTAGAAGCAAAGCTTGCAACAAAAACATTATCATCACTATTGCAAGTTCCTATTAATAGTCCAATTTTACAATTAAAGATTGTTGTTAAGGGAGAAGATGGTGAAAGATTTTATTGTGGTATAGATTCTTATTCAGGAGATAGTTTTCAATATTGTGGATAATACAAAAACAGTCATAGATAAAGATGAAAATCTATATTTATGGGTGTTTTTTTTGTTTTTTATAAATTTGATTTAAGCTATATGAATTTGTTTATTTAAGATAGAATATAAAAGATATTAATAACCATTAAAATTGTCTAGACAATCTATGCGAAATGAGTTATAGTATAAGTAGATGATGAAATATGTTACATGAAAACATATTAAATACAAATTGATGAAATCAATGGAGGAGAAAAGATGGAAAAACTAAATGAGATTAGTGAGTTATTACAAAAGGGAAGAGCAAAGAATGTGGCGATTCTTGTGCAAGAAGCATTAGATGAAGGAATTGATGCAAAAGTGATTTTAAGTGATGCACTTTTAGCAGGGATGGGTATTGTTGGAGAAAAATTTAAAAAAGAAGAAGTCTTTGTTCCAGAAGTTCTTATTGCTGCAAGAGCAATGAATAAAGGTGTTGAAGTTTTGAAACCATATTTACAAGATTCAGATAGTCAAGGAAAAGGAAAAGCTATTTTAGGAACTGTCAAAGGGGATTTGCATGATATTGGTAAAAACTTGGTGAAAATCATGTTAGAAGGAAAAGGAATAGAAGTTATTGATTTAGGAACTGATGTGAGTGCTGAAACATTTATTGAAGAAGCAAAGAAAAATAATGCTGACATTATTTGTTGTAGTGCACTACTTACAACAACTATGCCAGAAATGAAAAGAGTTGTTGAGTTAGTGAAGAGTGAAAATTTAGATGTGAAAATCATGATAGGTGGAGCACCAGTCAATCAAGACTTCTGTGATGAAATAGGAGCAGATTATTATACAGATGATGCAGCAAGTGCTGCTGATGTCGCAAAATCAATTTTGGAGGAAGCAAAATGTTAACAAATGAAAAGAAAGAACAACTTGTTAGTGATTATGAAGCATGGTGGAATCATGAATTAAAACGTCCTATTATTCAAGTGACTTTAGCAAAAAATGATCAAGGAAAAGCGGTGAGTCGTGGACAATTGTTAGATATGGTTTATGATTATAGCATTCCTGCACAAGAAGTAGCGAAATGTTATCGTGATACTTTTGAATCTCAAATTTATCTTGGTGATGCTTTTCCTCATTTCTATATGCGTTCTACAGGAATTTTAGGAGCTATGTTAGGACAAACTTATACTATTGATGTAGAGAGAGGAACAATCTGGTTTGAGGAAATGAAAGGAAAAGAACTTGAAGATCTTCAACCAAAATTAGCAGAAGATAATCAGCTTTATCAAAGAGGAATAGATCTTATCAAAGCGTTCCAAGAAGAGTTTAAAGATGATATTGCATTAGGTATTCCAAACTTAGGAGGAATGATGGATATCGTTGAATCAATGCGTGGAGCGAATAATTCATTGATGGATTTATATGATGATCCTGATGAAGTTAAAAGACTCAATAATGATATTTATACTGCTTATGAAATGGCTTATAAAAATTATATGGATATCATTTCACAAGAAAAATCAATGGGATATACAGGATGGACTCCATTACTTTCACAAAAGCCATATTTTATTTCACAATGTGACTTTTGTTGTATGATAGGACCAGATCAATTTGAAGAATTTGTGGCAGGGACATTAGATAAAGAAGCATCTCTTATTGAAAGATCATTTTATCATTTAGATGGACCAGGAGCTGTGAAACATTTAGATAGAATTATTGAAAGTGGTTTTGGTGGTATTCAATGGATCAATGGTGCAGGATCTAAACCAATAGATGATGAAGGATGGACAGATATTTATCAAAAAGTGCATAATGCAGGATTGTTACTTCAAGTTTATTGTTATAGTAAAGAAGAATTAAGATTTATAGATCATATTGTGAATTTACTTGGGACTACAGAAGGATTAGCATTTATATGTAATGGACAAGAAGAGGATAAAGAAATATTTGAAAGTTATTTAGAGAAATATAATGTTCCTAAATAACAAGAATAATGGTGAAGAGTATGAATAAATGGTTACAAGATATTAGAAAAAAAGAAAACAAAAGGGCAATGCCAGTTTTAACTTTCCCAGCAATTCAATTAATGAATGTAAGTGTTTCAGAATTAATCAATGATAGTGATTTACAAGTTCAAGCTTTAAAACTTATTCATGAAAGATTAAACCCTCTTGCAATTATGGGGTTTATGGATCTTTCAGTTGAGGCTGAAGTATTTGGATCACATATCCATTTTACTGATGATGAAGTACCCAATGTCGTAGGAAGTATTATTACTTGTGAAGAAGATGCTATCAATTTAAAAATTCCTGAAGTTGGAGATAAAAGAACAGGTATCAATATTGAAGCTATTCAAAAAGCAAAAAAAGAAATTACAGATTGTCCAGTTTTTGCTGGATGTATAGGTCCATTTTCATTGGCTGGAAGATTATTAGATGTGACTGAAGCTATGATTTATTGTTATGATGAACCTGATATGGTGCATATGGTTTTAGAAAAAGTAACAGATTTTCTTATCAAATATATTCAAGCATATAAAGATGTAGGGGCTGATGGAGTGTTTATGGCTGAGCCATTAGCAGGTATTCTGTCACCAGATTTATGTGATGAATTTTCTAGTCAGTATGTGAAAAAAATTGTAGATGCATTAGATGATGATCATTTTATTGTTGCATATCATAATTGTGGTAATAATGTGCTCAAAATGGTAGATACAATGCTATCAACTGGTTGTAAGCTTTTCCACTTTGGAAATGCCATTTCTGTTCAAGAGATGCTTCAAAAGATGCCAAATGATGTCATGATTATGGGAAATATTGATCCTGTTCATTTAAAAGACTTTTCAACACAAGAAGTCATAGATGAAACAACTTCATTATTAGAAGAAATTGGTGATGTTGATAACTTTGTTATCTCATCAGGATGTGATATTCCTCCTTTATCAAATTGGGATAATATTGATACATTTATGAAAGTGAGTCATGATTTTTATCAAAAATGAAAACAATTTTAGATATTATTCAAGCTAAAAAAGAAAAGTTATATGCAACTTGTAATGGTCATAAAACTTGTGGAAAATGCAAAATAAAAGTGTTAGAAAATCTATCAATAACCCAAGAGGAAAGTCGTTTTTTAACACAAAAAGAAATTGATGAAGGCGTTCGTTTAGCATGTTGTCATGAGTATCTTCCAGATATGCATTATGAAATACTCAATCAGGATATGGATATTTTAGAAGATATAAGTGTTGATGATTTAAGTGATTTGAAAGAAGAGGGGAATGGATTAATTGTAGATATAGGAACAACAACAGTTGTTATGAAATGGATATCATTAATCAATGGTGAAAGCTTAAAGACAGTTTCTTTTAGAAATCCTCAAGCCGTTTATGGTGGAGATGTGATTTCAAGAATTGATTATAGTTCTTCCCATCCTCATGTTTTGAATCAAGTTCTTATTGAACAATTAGAACGAAACATACAGGAAAATATAGATTTTAATATAAAGAGAATGATTGTTTGTGGTAATACAGTGATGACTCATCTTTTTATAGATTGTGATATTTCTAGTTTGGGTCATGTTCCATTTGATATTCCTATTCCCTCTACAGTTCATATAAATTCAAGTCAAATCTTTAAAACTTTAACAAAGACATTTGATATTTTAACTTTTCCTCACATCGCAGCTTTTGTAGGTGGTGATATTACATCGGGCATACTCGCTTTAAATATTGATCAGTCCATAGATGATAAAATGCTTGTTGATTTAGGGACAAATGGTGAGATAGTCGTAGGGAATAAAGAAAAAATAATAACCACATCAACGGCTGCAGGACCTGCGTTTGAGGGTGTAGGTATTGCTTGTGGTGGACCAAGTATTCCTGGGGCTATTACAGAAGTTAAAATCAATGATAGGCATATAGAGTATAAAACAATTGCGAATCAAACTGCTCAAAGTATTTGTGGAAGTGGACTTATCTCCCTTATTGCTGAATTGAGAAGAAAAGATATCATAGATGATATGGGAAGATTTACTTCGCCAATTGATAAGTGGAATATAACTGAGAATATATATATAACAAGAAAAGATATTCAATCTTTCCAACTCGCCAAAGCTGCAATTCAAGCTGGAGTGACATCATTGCTTCAAGAAAATGGTGAAGTCAGTGAAATATATATTTCAGGTGGATTTGGAGCACACGTTCATATTGAAGATCTTATTGAGTTAAAAATATTTCCTGAACAATATTTAGAAAAAATAAAAAATGTCAAGAATAGTGCATTGAGTGGAGCCTATGTTCTATTAAGAACGCAAGATGATAAACGTTTGGATCAAATTATTGATAAATCTCAAAATATAAATTTAGCAAGTTATCCTGATTTTGATGATTTGTTGGTGGAAGGATTGTATTTTTAATGTATAAAGTCATATCATGTGGTATTTTTAAGCCTTACATTGAATCATTATCATTAAATTTTGATTTGTATGATATTGAATATTTAGAAATCCAACAACATAATCAACCAAAAAAATTATCTCAGACTATTCAAGATGCGATCAATCGAAGTCAAAACTATGATAAAATTATTGTTTTATATGGTCTATGTGGTGGGGCTTTGTTATCTATAAGAACTTCTCATACACCTTTGATTGTTGTATGTGTTCATGATTGTATGAGCATATTACTAGGATCTAAAGAAAAGTATAATGAATTTGTCAGTCATAATAAATTATTAAATTGGAGTTGCTATTCTTTGAAGATAAATAACTTTATGAATGATAGCTTATCTCAATGGGAAGAAAAATATGATGAAGAAACAATAGAATATTTGAAGTCTATTTTGATATTAGAAGATAATATTTATATTTCGTTTAATCTTTTAGAAGAACAAGATTATTTAAAGACAGAAAAAAAGATTATTTATGGAGATTTAAGATTTCTAGAAGAGATTTTAACATGTGTTTCTCATGATATTCTTTATGTATATCCACACGATAAAATATATCAAACAGCAGATGAAAGAGTTATAGATATTATTAGAGAATAAGATAAAGAAAAGTATAATGAAATAAGTGTTAAAGTGGTAATAAAAATGAATGATTAAAATCATTGATGATTTGTGTATTGATTGCTATAAGATTATATAAGGTTTTCATGCTTTATGTAATTTTATAGCTTTTAAATTACTTGTTGATGCATTTACACATGAAAGGTGGTTTTTATATAAATTTAAAAATAATTTGGTGAAAATAATTGTAATATTTTTTACACTTATTTGAAATTGATTAAATAAATATTGAAG
>CATOPA010000117.1 GCA_951801965.1 uncultured Erysipelotrichaceae bacterium
CTATAGAAAATATTGATATTGAGACAATGAATAAAATTAAAGAGGATAATTATGATATATATAAAGAATTCTCAAATGATTTAGTTAATTCATTGAAGAGTGTGAAATCACAAGTAGATACTTTTGATTTTATTAATGAGATAAGATATATTCAAAAGAATAAAATAGACGATAACTTAAATAAAATAAATAAGGAGATAAAGAAAATGAAGAAAATATTAAAGAATTTATGTGTATTAGGATGTGTATTAAGTTTGTTAGCTGGTTGTGGAAAAACGCAATCAAGTGATATGAAAAAGGTAGCAATTATTCAGTTGGTAGAACATACTTCATTAAATACAATTAAATCATCATTTGATAGCAGAATGAAAGAATTAGGTTATGAAGAGGGAAAAAATATTGAATATATTTTCAGAAATGCTCAAGGAGACAATAATACTGCAGCAAGTATTATTCAAGAATTTAAAGGAGCGAGTCCAGATGTTGTTATGGCAATAGCAACACCAACTGCACAAAGTGCAGCAATGATGGCAGATACAACTCCTATTGTTTTTGCGGCTGTGAGTGATCCTATTGGTGCAAAGCTTTTAACATCATTAGAAAAGCCAGATAAAAATATAACAGGAACAAGTGATGAGATTCAGGTTGAGCTTATCTTAGAAAGAGCTTTGCTGATTGATCCTGATTTAAAAACATTAGGTGTTATTTATAATAAAGGTGAAGCAAATTCTGTAACAAATATTGAAAAAGCCAAAGCCTTTGCTAAAGAAAAGAATCTCAAAATAGAAGAAGTAACTATTACAAATGTTAATGAGATTCAATCAGCAGTTGATGTTCTTTCACATAAATGTGATGCCATATTTACACCAAATGATAATACTGTTGCTAATGCAATGAATGTTTTATCACCTGCGTGTATAAAAGCAAAAGTTCCTTTGTATGTTGGGGCAGATTCAATGGTACAAGACGGAGGATTTTTAAGTGTTGGAATAAACTATGAAGAACTAGGGAGAGAAACTGCAAACATGGTTGATAGAGTCCTAAAAGGAGAAAAAGTAGAAAATATTCCAGTAAAAGTTTATAAAGAAAATTTAAAAATTTATGTGAATAAAAAAGTAATGGAAGATTTACAAATATCATTGCCAGATGAAATTGCTAATGATAAAGATTTAGAATTTATAGATGAGAAGGTGTGAGAATGAATTTGACAATTATTTTAGGTGCTTTAGAATTAGGAGGCATCTTTGCGATTATGTCACTTGGATTATACATGAGTTATAAGATTTTGAATTTACCTGATTTAACTGTTGATGGAAGTTTTACTTTAGGATGTGCAGTGAGTGCTGTATTCACTGCACATTCCTTTCCATATATGAGTTTAATTTTTGCATTTATAGCAGGAACATTGGCAGGAATTGTAACTGGTATTTTGACAACGAAGTTTAAAATTATGCCATTACTTGCTGGGATATTAACAATGACAGGGTTATATTCTATAAACTTGGCTGTTATGGGTGATAAACCAAATGTTTCTTTATTAGGATGTTCAACAATTTTTACTCCTTTTGATTCTTTTGATCCATATCATAAATTATTATTAATTGGATTCTTTGTTTTATTGATTTGTTTATTTCTATATTATTTTTTAAGAACACAACTTGGTTTAGCACTAAGAGCATGTGGAGATAATGAGGATATGGTTAGAGCAAGTTCCATAGATACTGATAAAATGAAAATATTAGGGCTTGCTATTGCTAATGGTTTTGTAGCACTTGCAGGTGCTATTTATACTCAACATCAAATGTTTTCTGATATTTCAAATGGAACTGGAACGATGGTTATTGGTCTTGCAAGTATTATTGTAGGGTTAACTTTTATTAAAAAAGATAAAATTTCATATCAATTATTTGCAGTTGTCTTTGGAGCAATATTTTATCGTTTTATATTAACAATTGCTTTACAATTAGGTTTACCATCTGGCTATCTTAAACTTTTATCAGCTGTTTTGGTTGTGCTTGCAATTGCTTCAACAAATATAACAAGGAGGAAAAGAAAATGCTAGAACTTCAAGATATTTCTGTTATCTTTAATGAAAGAACAGTCAATGAAAAAAAAGCATTATCTTCAGTAAACTTTCAATTACAAAAAGGGGATTTTGTGACAATTATAGGTAGTAATGGTGCAGGTAAGTCAACTTTATTTCAAGTCATATCTGGTGCGGTTTTGGCTAAGACTGGTAAAATTATTCTTAATGGTAAAGATTTGACATCATTGCCAGAATACAAAAGATCTCGTTTTATAGGAAGATTATTTCAAGATCCTCTAAAAGGAACTGCACCTTCTATGACCATTGAAGAAAATCTCTCTTTGGCTTCACAAAGAGGTAAACATTTTTCATTGAAGCTTTTTTCTCATAAGCATAAGCAGGAAATGATTGATGCACTTAAAAGTTTAGATTTAGGATTAGAGAATAGATTAGAGGCAAAAGTTGGAACATTATCTGGAGGACAAAGACAAGCATTAACATTATTGATGGCGACCTATGTCACACCAGAACTTCTTTTGTTGGATGAACATACTGCGGCACTTGATCCCAAAACTGCACAAAAGGTTTTATCACTTTCCTCAAAATTGATTGAAAAGCATCAAATAACAACCTTAATGATTACTCATAATATGGAGGATGCATTAAAATATGGTAATAAAACTTTTATTATGAAAGATGGACATATTATTGCTTATTTAGAAGGGGAAACACGACAAAAAATGACTGTTGATGAGCTGATTCATCTTTATTCAACTTCAACTCAGGATTATAATGATAAGATACTTTTAAGATAATCATAAAAAAGCTAGAATAAATTCAATAACTTATTCTAGCTTTTCATAATTATAAATAGTATTGTTGGAAATAATGAATACGAATTAAATCATAGATTGTCATAATCTGATAATTGAAATTAATGCTTTCAAATGTTCCAGGAACATAAATAACTTGACAGTTTGAACATGATTCAGTTTTTAAATATTTTTTGTTTTGTGTAATGAGGATTTGATGAGCATTTTCAATATGAACATCAGTTTTGGACTTTTTAAATCCTTCTAAATATCTTCCAGTTGCACTGACAATAATAGCAACATCATCACTATTCATAACGATAGGGTCATAACTATGATATTGAATAAATGGTTTTCCAAATGTAATCATATCTGTTTGTAATTCAACAGCAATAGAAATAGGATATAAAGCTCCAAAAATTACAACTCTTTTAGCGTGATATAATTTTTCACAAATTTCACTAATGAGCTTTTTCATTTCATCGTTTGTACAGTCTTTTTCCATGTTTTCAATGAGCTGTTCACTATTAATCCCTAACATTCTTACACGAATTTGATTTGTTCTTAATTGATAATCATTAATAAGTGTGTTTTTGAAATCATCATATTGATAAAATCCTAATAGCGAAATAAAAGAATAAAGTTCTTCTTTTTTAAAACAACCTTTTCTTAGAAAATCTTCCTCACTCATATCTTCCATTTCTAAATAATGAAATATAATGAAAGTACATATTTTATAATGAAAATCATGGAATAATGTTCCATTCAAATATGTTAATATACGACTTAATAAAATATTCATAAAAACGTCCTCCTTATGCTAATTATATCATAATCTATTGATGAATGACATTATTTCTTTAGGATAAATATAAGAAAATAATGTTGTCTTTTTATGATCGACTATTTTATATAGTGTAAATTAGTGATATAATGCGACATGAAGGAAGATGGTTTTATGCGATATTTAAAAAAAGATATTTCACACATTCAATTTACTTATACATCTTATACAGAAGAACTTAAGAATTCTATATTAAGGATAGGATTTTCTTTTCCAATTCATGTTATATTGAAAGAAAAACAATATATATGTATTGATGGTCATAAACGTTTATCTGTACTTAAAGATATTTTAAAAGATGATCCTCAATATCATAGAGGTAGTCAAGTTTATATTTTGATAAAAAATGGAGATTATTCACGTTCGCATGACTGTTGGAATGGAAGAAATACTCATTGATAAACCACTATATTTGGTTTTGATGAAAAATGATGTTGGGAATATCAAGGAATGTAAAACGCTGATTTCACATAAATATGTTACAGTTAATGATATTGTTATGACCAATTCCCATTATAAACCTCATTATTCTGATGTTATTAAAGTAAATGGAAAAGTCATAAAAACGAATCCTTTTGTTTATATTATGATGAATAAGCCTTCAGGTTATATATGTGCAAATACAGATAAAAAGTATCCATGTGTTATTGATCTTATTCCATATAAAGATTGCTCGTGTATTGGTAGGTTAGATAAAGATACGACAGGACTCTTATTATTAACAAATGATAAATCTCTGATAAAAAAAATGTTACTACCAGAAAATCATATTGAAAAAACTTATGAAGTTATAACAAAGTATCCACTTAATGAGATTCTTGTTTCACGATTTTCTAATGGGATTTTGATTGATGGAAATAAGAAGTGTTTACCTGCCTTGTTGAGTATCAAAGAATCATATCGTTGTTTTGTAACTTTATATGAAGGAAAGTATCATCAAATTAAAAAAATGTTTTTATCATGCCAAAATGAAGTTGTTCATTTAAAGCGAATGAGTTTTTCCCATATTATTTTAGATAATACTTTAAAAGAAGGGGAATTTCGTTTTTTAACAAAAAATGAATTTCAAAAAATGAAATACAGTGAAAGTCATAAAAATGAGGTGTATAATGTTGATTTAGGGAGATGAAAGGTATGTTATTCACAAATAAAGATTTAAAAAAGCTTATTGTTCCATTAATTATAGAACAGTTGCTTGTTGTGCTGGTGGGGTTTGCTGATACTTTAATGGTTGCAAATGTTGGTGAATCAGCCGTATCAGCAGTATCATTAGTTGACTCAATCAATATTTTATTAATTAATATATTTGCTGCGTTAGGGACGGGAGGAGCTGTTGTTGCTGCCCAATTTATTGGTCAAGGATCAAAGGAAAAAGCGAGGTATTCTGCAAAACAATTAATTTTGATTACTGCTTTGTTATCAGTTGTCATTATGATTGTTGCTGTTTTATTGAATTCTCATTTGTTACATCTTATTTTTGGACATGTTGAAGTTGATGTTATGAAAAATGCTGAAATTTATTTCTTGTTTTCAGCTATCTCTTATCCATTTATTGCTTTGTATAACTCTGGTGCAGCTTTGTTTAGAGCAATAGGGAATTCAAAAATTTCAATGATTAATAGTGCCATTATGAATGTCATTAATATTTGTTTAAATGCTTTCTTTATTTATGGGTGTCATTGGGGTGTTTTTGGAGCAGTACTTGCTACTTTAATAGCTAGAGCAGTTGCTTGTTGTGTTATTCTTTATACGCTATCGTTTACAGATAATGATTTACGCATTGATAATTTAAAAAAATGGAACTTTGATTGGAATTATATAAAGAAAATATTAACTATAGGAGTACCAAGTGGTTTAGAAAATGGTATGTTTCAATTAGGAAAGATTCTTGTACAAAGTTTGATTGCTTCTTTTGGAACATATGCTATTGCAGCAAATGCTGTATCAAATAACATATGTCAAATGCAAATTATTCCTGGGACTGCTTTAGGTTTGGCAATGGTTACAGTTGTTGGACAATGTGTTGGTGCTAATGATTATGAACAAGCCAAATATTATATAAAAAAAATCATGAAAATGACTTATATATGTATGGGTGGACTTATCTTGCTTCTTTCTTTAGCAACACCAGCCATTTTATCTTTTTATTCATTGTCTAAAGAAACGTTAGATCTTGCTTACCAGTGTGTTTTTGCTCATGGTATTTTTGGTATTATTGTTTGGCCAGTCTCATTTACATTTGCAAATTGTTTAAGAGCAGCTAATGATGCAAAATATACAATGAGTGTTTCAGCAGTTTCTATGCTTATTTTTAGATTGTTTTTTAGCTATGTGTTAGGGAGATACTTTGGAATGGGATTATTTGGAGTTTGGATAGCAATGTTTATTGACTGGATTGTTCGTTCTGTATTCTTTTTGTGGAGATATTTTAGTGGAAAATGGCAGAATCAGCAATATTGCCCCTGTCCTGGAAGGGAAATCTGTAAACGACGCGCAGATCCTGGACGCTACAGGGCTGGAAGTGTACCCTGGCTTTGTGGAAGCCCACTGCCATCTGGGCTTAGATGGCTATGCCATTGGCTTTGAAGGCGCAGATTATAATGAAATGACAGATACCTTAACGCCCCACCTG
>CATOPA010000118.1 GCA_951801965.1 uncultured Erysipelotrichaceae bacterium
TGTGGATGGTGAAACAATATATGTTAGTGATCCGCATGTTTATGAGATAGATTTTCAAAGTGCATTTGGAAGTGATTTGATGTCAGATGCTTTATGCCATTTAAGGGAAGCTGATGAAACTGAGCTTCTTATTACTGGACTTGCTAATATGCAAATTTTTCATACCGCAAATACTTTAGATCTTGCTGCTATTTTGATTGTTAGAGGAAAAACAATTGATGAACATTTAATACAAGGTGCAAAAATGAGTGAAATCAGTGTGTTTAAAACAGATTATACAATGTATGAAACATGTGGACGTCTTTATGAAAAAGGATTGGGAAAATGAAAAAAATATATCAAGTAGAAAAGGATAATTATGAAGATGCTGGACAAGTCTCTAGAGATATAAAAAAAACTTTAAAAATATTAGGCATTGATCCTAAAGTTTTAAAACGTGTATCTATTGCTTGTTATGAAGCTGAAATTAACCTAGTCATTCATTCAAATGGTGGAACTATTCTTTTTGAAGTCACAGATAATGGAACAATTTTACTTTCATTTGATGATATTGGTCCAGGTATTCCTAATATTGATTTGGCTTTGACACCAGGATGGTCTACTGCTTCTAAAAAAGCAAGAGAATTTGGGTTTGGTGCTGGTATGGGGTTAGATAACATGAAAAATTGTGCTTCTACTTTTCAAATAGAGTCGTCAAGTGAAGGAACTCACTTGAAAATGAGTTTTGTATGAAACCCGTTGTTAAAAATCCAAACACCAAATGTCTACATTGTATAAAATGTTTGAAATCGTGTCCTACTGATGCTATTTCAATTGTGAATCATCAAGTGAATGTTAATGAGGATTTATGTATTTATTGTGATGTATGTATTAAGGAATGCTCATCACGTATATTGAAGGTAGAAAATGTTCATATGAGTGAAACATTAAGTTTACATGACTATAATGTTGCTTTAATTCCGACAAGTTTATTATCTGATATGAAGTCATACGAGGAATTTCAAAAAACATGTCATGCTATCTTACAGCTTGGATTTGATGAAGTTGTGCAATATAGTGATATTGAAGGATACTTATATAAAAGAGCTATTGAAGAAAGTCATGAAAAAGAAGGTATATGGCTCACTTCATTTTGTCCTACAATTAATCGCTTAATTGAAAAGAAATATCCAACTCTATATGAAAGAATTTTGCCTTATGATTATCCAGTGGAAGTTGCTGCTAGAAAAGTAAGACAAAGATTAATAAATAAGAATGTAGGAATTTATTCTTTGTGTGAATGTGTAGGAAAAATGACTTTAGCAAAATATCCTTTTGATAACAAAGAGTCTGCTATTGATTATGCAATGTCTATTTCACATATATTTCCTAAAATTAATAAATTGAAAGATCAAAGATTGTATCCAATTCAAATGAATAGATATGGAGTGAAAAGCAATGTTGAAGATCTTTTTGGAAATCGCAGTTTATCTGTAGTGAGGGTTGAAGGACTGAATCAAACAAAAAGCTTATTAGAATTATTAGAATTTGAAGATATTCAACATGTTGATCTGATTGCTATGTTTGCTTGCTATCAAGGTTGCATAGGTGGTTATTATTTATGGTCTAATCCCTTTGAAGGGTGCTACAATATCGAAAGTATGATGGATGATTATCAAGGTGAAATTGCAAAACTTAGCAAAGAAGACTATATGATAAAAAGAGAATTTAATACTTTGGAAAAGCATTCTATTCAAGAGAGAATGAAGTGGTTTTCTATGATTAATGAAATTTTAGAAAAATTACCACAATTTGATTGTGGTGCATGTGGATTTGCAAGCTGTAGACATTTGGCACAAAGTATTGTTGATGGAAATAGTGATATAAGTGTATGCAGAGTCAAAAAAGGAGAGAAACAATGACAATTGAAGAAATTTTGAAAAATGAACACATTGAATTAATCAATGATATTGGTCAAGACAGAGTTTTTCATGATGTATATATTGGTGATTTATTAAGCTGTGTTATGGCCAATGGAAAAGATGAAAGTTTATGGATAACAGTACAAAGACACATCAATGTCATTGCTGTTGCTGAACTTGTAGGATTTCAAGCTATTGTTTTTGTTGAAAGCGCTATTCCTGATCAACAAACAATTGAGAAGGCGAATGAATTATCCATACCACTACTTAAGACTTCTTTGACTGCATTTGAATTATCTAAATATCTTATTTTGGAAGGTATGTAAAATGTATTATGATTTGCATATTCATTCTGCACTTTCTCCTTGTAGTGATGATGATATGACTGTTAACAATATTGTGAATATGGCATATATAAAAGAATTAGATATGATTGCTATTACTGATCATAATTCTTTGAAACAGCTTGCTTATTTACCACTGATTGCAAAAGGAAAAATTCGTTTTGTATATGGAGTAGAGATACAAAGTAGAGAAGAAGTTCATGTTTTAGCTTATTTTTTACCTAATACCATTTTAGAACCTATACAAAAATTTTTAGATGATTATCTTATAGAAGAACCTAATGATGAATATTATTTTGGTCATCAATATATCTTTAATGAAAAAGATGAAGTTATTGATCAAGAACGAAGACTTTTGATTAAGTCATTAGATTTATCTTTAAAAGATATTATTAGTTCTATTCATCAAATGAAAGGTATAGCTGTTATTGCTCATGCATTAGATCAAAGATTTTCTATTATGAATAATATGATGACCATTGATGAAAATTTAGATTTTGATGGAATAGAAGTGAGTTATCTTTTCCAAAAGGATGAGCTAATAGCACAGTTTCCATTTTTAAAGGACAAAATGTGGTTTTTCAATAGTGATGCTCATAGACTTGAAATGATTAGTGAACCTATTCATAGTATGAATGAAGAAGAATTTTTTGATTTATGGAGAAAGCGTTATGGATGAATTGGCATTAAATATACTTGATATTGCTTATAATTCTGTGAGAGCTCAATCTACATTGATATTGATTTCAATTATTGATAGTGAGAAAAAAAATATGATTGAAATATGCATAGAGGATAATGGATGTGGTATGGATACTGATATGGTAAAAAAAGTTACGGATCCATTTTATACAACTCGCACAACACGTCAAGTGGGTTTGGGAATTCCATTGTTTAAAGAGAATGCAGAATTAACTGGTGGAAAGTTTTATATTTCTTCAAAAATAAATCATGGAACCAAAGTAAAAGCGACATTTATTAAGGATCATATTGATACTCCGATATTAGGAGATATTGTTGAAACGATGATTACACTTATACAAAGTAATGAGAATATAGATTATATATTTGAATATAAAAATGATGATATTGATTTTATGATGAAAACAAGTGAAATGAAAGACATTTTAGGTGATGTGAAGATCAATGAACCTGAGGTTCTTTTGTGGATAAAAGATTATATGAAGGAGGGATTACCAAAATGAAATCATTAGAAGATTTAAAAAAAATTAGAGAAGAAGCTCAAAATAGAATGACAATGCGTTTAGATGATGAACAAAAATATAGGGTTGTTGTGGGGATGGCGACATGTGGAATTGCTGCTGGAGCTAGGCCAGTTTTAAACACTATTGTTGAAGAAGTCGCAAAAGAAAAATTACCAGTTACTGTATTACAAACAGGGTGTATTGGTTTGTATACTTTAGAGCCTATTGTAGAGGTGTTTGATAAAGAAGGTAATAAAACAACATATGTTCTTGTGGATGTAGAAAAAGCAAAAGAAATTGTAAGAAGACATCTGATCCAAGGTGAAGTGATTGAAGATTATACAGTAGGAAAGTATAAAAAATAGGAGGATAGAAGATGGAAAGAATTCAAGTTTTAGTATGTGCTGGAACAGGTTGTACAATTGGAAATTCTGGTGAATTAATTGAAGCTTTTCAAGCAGAAATTAAATCTTTAGGACTAGAAAAAGAAATTAGCGTTTTAAGAACAGGATGTTTAGGTTTATGTGGAGTAGGTCCTAATGTTTCTATCTATCCTGATAATATTATTTATAAGTCAGTTAAAGTAGAAGATGTTAAAGAAATTGTTATGGAACATTTTTATAAGGGAAGACCTGTTCATCGTTTGATGCTAAATGAATCCGACGAATCAACAAATGAAATTCATGATATTAACAATACCAATTTCTATAAAAAACAAAAACGTATTGCTTTGCATAACTGTGGAGTTATTGATCCAGAAAATATACAAGAATATATTGCGAAAGATGGATACTTTGCTTTGGCGAAAGCATTAACAGAAATGACACCTCAAGAAGTTGTAGATGTGATTAAAGAAAGTGGACTTAGAGGTCGAGGTGGAGGAGGTTTCCCAACTGGACTCAAATGGCAATTTGCATTGAATGAACCTGGTGATGAGAAATATGTTATATGTAATGCTGATGAAGGGGATCCTGGAGCATTTATGGATCGTTCTATACTTGAAGGAAATCCACATAGTGTTATAGAGGCAATGGCGATAGCTGGATATGCTATTGGGGCTAAGTATGGGTATATTTATATTCGTGCTGAATATCCAATTGCTGTGGAACGTTTGAAAAATGCTATTTCACAAGCTAAAGAATTAGGTTTGTTGGGACAAAATATTTTTGGAACTGAATTTTCATTTGACTTAGAAATTCGTTTAGGAGCAGGTGCATTTGTTTGTGGTGAAGAAACAGCTCTTATTCAATCTATTGAGGGTGAAAGAGGTATGCCAAAGCCAAAACCACCTTTCCCAGCACATAAGGGTGTTTGGGGAAAACCTACAATTATTAATAATGTTGAAACGTATGCTAATATTGCTCAAATTATTATGCATGGATCTGATTGGTTTAGATCAATTGGCACTGAATCTTCTCCAGGAACAAAGGTTTTTGCTTTGGGTGGTAAAATTGTTAATACTGGTTTAGTAGAGGTGCCTATGGGAACAACACTCCGTGAAGTTATTTATGAAATTGGTGGAGGATGTCCAAATCGTAAACGATTTAAGGCTGTACAAACTGGAGGACCTTCAGGAGGGTGCTTGACTGAAAAACAACTAGATACACCAATTGGTTTTGACGAACTTGTTAAATTAGGATCAATGATGGGATCAGGTGGTATGATTGTTTTAGATGAAGATAATTGTATGGTTGATGTTGCGAGATTTTATATGGATTTCATTGTTGATGAATCATGTGGAAAATGTTCGCCATGTCGTATTGGAACAAAAAGAATGCTTGAATTATTGATTGATATTTGTGAAGGTAGGGGAACAATGGAAACATTGGATGAACTTGAACTTTTAGCAAAAACAATTCAAGATACAGCATTATGTGGTTTAGGACAATCAGCTCCTAATCCTGTATTATCAACAATTTCTCAATTTAGAGATGAATATATTGCTCATATTGTAGATAAAAAGTGTCCTGCTGGTGTATGTAAGGCTTTATTGTCTTATGAAATTGATGAAGAAAAATGTCGCAAGTGTGGATTATGTGCTAGACAATGTCCAGCTAATGCTATTGATGGAACACTTGGTAAAGTACCATATCATATTGATCAAGAGAAATGTATTAAGTGTGGTAACTGTTTAAAAGCTTGTCACTTTAATGTTATTACAAGAAAGTAGGTAGAAAGAATGGGAAAAATTAAATTAACTATTAATAATCGTCAAGTTGAAGCTTATGAAGGTAAAACAATTTTAGAAGTTGCAAGAGAAAATGGTATTCATATTCCTACTTTGTGTTATTTAAAGGATTATACAGGAACAGGAGCTTGTCGAGTTTGCCAAGTTGAAGTTGAAGGTGTAAGAAATCTTTGTGCTGCATGTGTCTATCCAGTAAGAGAAGGAATGGTTGTTAAAACAAACTCTATGCGTGCTTTAGACGCAAGAAGAAGAGTTGTTGAACTCATTGTATCTAATCATTCAAAGGATTGTTTGTCTTGTATTCGTAATACAAATTGCGAATTGCAGAGATTATGTCAAGAATTAGGTGTACGTGAAGATGCTTTTAATGGTGAGAAAACTGCACCTACATTTGATGAGGTTTCTCCAGGAATTATTAGAAATACAGCAAAGTGTATTTTGTGTGGACGTTGTGTAGCTGCTTGTAAGAAACATCAAGGATTAGGTGTTTTAGGTTTTATGGATCGTGGTTTTAAAACAAAAGTTGGTCCTGTATTTGATATGAGTTTAAATAATGTTAATTGTATGCAA
>CATOPA010000119.1 GCA_951801965.1 uncultured Erysipelotrichaceae bacterium
TGACATACCCTCTATACATCATATCTGACTTAATCGGTTTCCCGTCCTCATCTACATATTGTGCATTCACTATGCCTCTTGTTTCATCAGGCTCTTTCTCCGCCTCTTTATATACATATGTAACAATTTGAGGATGTTTCTTTAAAAATCCTGTATCATTGCCTTCAATTTTAACAAATTCATATCCTTTGATTTCCAGTTGCTCAGTTTTATATTCTTCTCCATCCTCACCACGATAAATAATATCTTCACACAAGGACGTACCTTTCTCATCAACATATCTTGCTGTTACCGAATAAGGTAGGGTCACTTTATAAACAAGAGTCACATCATACTCTTCACCATCTGGATATTCTCCTTCTTTAGGATGTCCTTCACTTCTTAAATATTCAAAGCCATACATACTTTTTTCTTTAACAACATAAGGATCACCTATAATACCTTCCATAATTTGATCATCAATGATTTTCTCACCATCTTCATCAACATAATGAACATTAACATATCCTCTTGGTCTTAACTCATCAATAACTTCATCTGGGTCCTTATAGCTATCCCATATTTTCAAAGTATAAACTTTTCCACCAGATGAAGCTTCTGAAGTTGTCGCTATATCATCAAAGAAAAAACCAAGTCTTGTTTTTCCATCAATAACAGCAGGGACTCCTTGATTAGCAGTATCTGTAACTTGTAAATCTAACTTTTTATTATAACTTGAATCAACAATATATGCCTCAAATTGTTTGCTTTTATTCCTTCTTACAATCATATCAACAACTTGATTTGCACTTGTTACACTCGCTCCATTCACTCCATAATTATAAAAATTCAGATGACCACTATTATAAAAATAGAAGCCAGTGTCTTCAGTAGAGTTCTTATAATCAATAATCTTTTTCCAGCTTGGTGCAGTCTGTTCAAAAGAGAACTTAAGACCTATTGTATATTCTTCACCAATATTTTTATCAATATCTATATAAAAACCTCCACCACGAGCTGTATTAGAATGCCACTGCCAGTAGTTTCCATATTCATCATTCCCAAATGTAGTTGTTGCATTACTTCGATTATTATCCCCAGTTGAACTCCATGCAGTCAAGGTAGAATGCTTTTTCAAATCAGTTAAATGATGACTAAAATTGTATTGCACATATGCACTTGTTTTTTCCTCTGTATCTTCAGCATAACTAGATATACAAGGAAACAGCATTGTCAGTATCAATATCAAACAAATTCCTATGACTGTTATTTTTGAATTTCTCATCTCCATAAAATAATCCCTCCTATAAACAGAACATTTTTATAAATAATTGATATATTCTTTCAAAAAGCATCATTTTTTTACTATCATCACTATTTATGAGAATAACTCATAGATAATATTATTTTATCACATTATGTATTTTTTTCTAGATATAAAAACAATTTCACAAAAATTTGTGACCTCTTTTTTCGTTGACTTTATTATTTTTCAATATTAATATATTAATCAATGAATATATTCAATGCGAGGTAAACATCATGAATACTCAATTACTCAAAGGACCTGTAACAAAATCATTATTATTATTTTCACTGCCAATGATTCTAGGAAACTTGCTCCAGCAACTCTATAACATTGCAGATACATTCATTGTTGGTCAATATATTGGATCACAAGCACTCGCTGCTGTTGGATCTTCTTTTACACTTATGGTTTTTCTCACTTCTATTATTCTAGGACTATGTATGGGAAGTGGTGTATTATTTTCTATGCTTTTTGGAGCAGAACAATTTGATCAAATGAAAACATCTTTTTTTGTTTCATTTATCAGTATTGGTTGTTTAACATTGTTATTAGAAGCAATATGTTTATTGTTTAGCCATCATATTCTTATTTTTTTAAATATTCCTTTAGACATATTTAATGAAACACATCAATATTTAAGAATTATATTTATAGGTTTATTTTTTACTTTTCTTTATAATTATTTTTCTTCATTATTAAGAGCTTTAGGTGATTCAAAAACACCTCTTATTTTCTTGGCTATTTCATCTATAATAAATATATATTTAGATTATTACTTTATAACAAGTTTAAATATGGGTGTTAATGGTGCAGCCTATGCAACAATCATAGCCCAAGCAGTGAGTGGGATTGGCATTTTGTTTTATGTCATTTACACTCAAAAAACACTTCTTCCTCAAAAACAGCATTGTTATTTTGATAAAGATATATTTCATAAAATAAAAGATTATTCTTTACTGACTTGTATTCAGCAATCTGTTATGAATTTTGGTATTTTGATGATTCAAGGACTTGTGAATAGTTTCGGTCTTGTTACTATGTCTGCTTTTGCGGCAGCGGTGAAAATAGACTCCTTTGCATATATGCCAGTGCAAGATTTTGGAAATGCTTTTTCTACATTTATCGCACAAAATAAAGGTGCTCATTATTTTGATCGTATTCAAAAAGGATTAAAATCTGCAATTATAACATCTACATTATTTTGTATAGTTATTTCCTTTCTTGTCTTTATTTTTGCAAAACAGCTTATGCTTATTTTTATAAATCCTAATGAAATTGAAATCATACAACAGGGTGTACAATATTTACAAATTGAAGGTATGTGCTATTTAGGAATTGGATGTTTATTTCTTCTTTATGGATATTATCGTGGCATCGGAAAACCAGGAATCTCTGTTGTTTTAACTATTATTTCTTTAGGAACACGTGTTGTTTTGGCTTATGTGTTTGCTCCTGTATTAGGTGTGACTGCTATTTGGTGGGCTATTCCCATAGGCTGGTTCTTAGCAGATTTTACTGGAATTATTTATGGTTTAAAAAAAGAAAAATGGACATAATGGAAAGATATTTTTTATCTTTCTATTATATCCATAATAAAGCTTTGAAAATTCTCACAGCTTTCTTCAAGAGAATGATTGATATCTACATAAAAAACATAATCTGTTTTTTCTTTATTTTCATATTCTTTTCTTTTTTGAATATTGTCAATTCTTTCATTGACTTTTTCAATGTCATCTCCTCTATGAATCATTCGTTGTCTTAATTCTTCTATAGGTGTATAAATAAAGACTGTTACAACTTCTATATCAAAATTTCTTTCCACAAAAAGTTTTTTAAACATCTGTGCTCCCTCATATGTGACAACCATAAAAGCAAAATCATTATTTTGATAAGCATTATCTAAATCTTTTTGAGCAGTCCCATAGAATTGATTAGCATATTCATCTCTTTGAATCATATCCATTTCTAAAAATTCTTGATGACTCACAAAATGATAATCTACACCATCAATTTCACCTTTTCTTGGCACTCTTGTTGTTGTAGAGATAATTTCTCCAAAGTGCATCTTCTCTTTAACATAATGAACATAAGTGGATTTTCCTGAACCTGATGGTCCGATAACGCATAATAACTTCTTCACACTATCACCTCTTCATCATTATATAAGAAAATAGACATATTGAAAAGGACAATTTCTTGTCCTTAGTCTAAGCATTCTCCATTACTTGCGATAACACGTTTATACCAGTCAAATGATTTTTTCTTACTTCTTGCAAAATCACCAACATGATCATTATTATAATTGACATATATAAATCCATAACGTTTATCATATTCCCCTGTTGATGCTGAAACAATATCAAATGGTGACCACATTGTATAACCTAATAAATCAACACCATCATAGTCTATTGCATCTTTCATAGCAGCAATATGTGCCTTTAAATAATCTATACGATATTGATCGTCAATTGTTCCATCTTCTTCTACCTTATCATATGCCCCAAAACCATTTTCTACAATCATCATTGGAAGCTCAAATCTGTCATTAAACCAATTTAAGCACCAACGTAATCCTAATGGATCAATTTGCCATCCCCAATCACTTGCTTTTAAGTATTCGTTTCTTACAAAGTCTTCAGACGAATAATCAAATGTATTGACATTACGTTGTTGATACTTTGTTGCAAAGCTCATATAGTATGAGAATCCTATATAATCTACTTTTCCTTCAGATAATATTTTCTTATCTTCTTCTGTTATAAAATCATAACCTTTTCTTTCAAATTTCTTTAATATATGTGATGGATAATGACCTCTAGCATGAACTTCTACATAATAATATTTTTGATGCATTGCTCCTAAAGCATTCATAACATCTTCTGGATTTGAAGTTGCTGGATAAACACCATTCATTCCAATCATACATCCTACTTTCAAGTTTGGATTGATTTCATGTGCTGCTTTCACAGCTAAAGCTGAAGCAACCAACTCATGATGTGCAGATAAATACATTAAATATTCTGCATCATCTCCTTCTTGTAATAAAACAGCGCCTTCTTGGATAAGATTGTGCTGAGAAACATCAGCTTGATTATTAATTTCATTAAATGTCATCCAATATTTGACTTTGTTTTGATATCTTTCAAAACATACACGAGCAAATTTAACAAACATATCAATAGCTTCACGATTTCTAAAACCACCATATTCTTTAGCTAATACCCATGGCATTTCAAAATGTGATAAAGTCACAATTGGTTCTATCCCATATTTATGTAATTCATCAAAAACATCATCATAGAACTTTAATCCTGCTTCATTAGGAACTTTTTCATCCCCTCTAGGGAAAATACGTGTCCATGCTATAGAAGTTCTAAACGCTTTAAATCCCATTTCAGCCATCAAAGCAATATCTTCTTTATAATGATGATAAAAATCTACACCAACATGATTTGGATAATCTTCTCCTTCAATAATACCATCAGTTAATCGTCTTGGTGCTTTTGTTACATTATTTCCAGCTGTTTCAACATCACTACAACTGATTCCTTTTCCATCTTCATTCCATGCACCTTCACATTGATGGGCAGCAACAGCGCCACCCCATAAAAAGTCTTCTCTAAAACCCATATATCATACCTTCCTTTCCATTTTATTATAGCATATTTTCTCTATAAAATTGTATCTTTTCCATTCATTTTCTATACATTTATAAAAGAATGTATTTTTAGAATCAAAAAAGGATTTATATCACACATAAATCCCTTTTCTTTTTTATTCTAAATCCTCACCATTACTAGAAATGACTTTCTTATACCATTGATATGAATCCTTTGGACTTCTCTTTAATGTACCATGTCCTTCATTATCTCTATCAACATAAATAAATCCATATCTTTTCTTCATTTCTCCTGTTGTAAATGATACACAGTCGATGCATCCCCAAGGTGTATAACCCATTAAATCAACACCATCTTCTTCTACTGCTTTTTTCATTTCTTTGATATGCGCTCTCAAATAATCAATACGATATGGATCATGACAGCTTCCATCCTCTTCCATCTTATCAATAGCTCCAAAACCATTTTCTACAATAAATAATGGTTTCTCATATCTTTCATAAAAAATATTAAGTGCATATCTTAATCCTTCAGGGTCAATAGCCCATCCCCAGTCAGAAACTTTGATATATGGATTTGTAACAGAATGTTCACTTGATCCATCTGTTGATTTTGAAACATCATTATGTACAGTAGAATCAACTGTATTTGTCATATAATATGAAAAACCAATATAATCTACAGTTCCCTGTGATAAAATCTTTTTATCCTCTTCTGTAATATCAATATGGAATCCTTTTCTTTCAAACATTTTTAAAGCATATGCTGGATAATGTCCTCGACATTGAACATCACAGAAAAAGAAACGATCATGCATTTGTTTCACTGATAAAACCATGTCCGATGGTCTACAACTAAATGGATAAATAGGAACCATAGCAATCATATTACCAATTTGAAAATTTGGATTGATTTCTTTTCCTATTTTTACTGCCAATGCACTGGCAACCAAAGTATGATGTCCGCATATATACATAGCTTCTTCAGGATTATCATAATTTTGAAAATGAGCACCACTATTTGTCCATCCAAAAATATCATTTTTATAATTCATTTGATTATTAATTTCATTAAATGTCATCCAATATTTGACTTTATCCTTATATCTTTCAAAACATACACGAGCAAATTTCACAAAAAAATCAATTGTTTTTCTATTCATAAATCCACCATATGTCTTTGCAAGATGATAAGGCATTTCAAAATGTGATAATGTAATGACTGGTTCAATACCATATTTTAATAATTCATCAAAAACATCATCATAAAATTGTAATCC
>CATOPA010000120.1 GCA_951801965.1 uncultured Erysipelotrichaceae bacterium
GACCTCTATAATTCCATCAATATTTTTTTGAAAGCGAATTTCGTCTAACTTTCTCACTAAATCTGCTTTATTAACCTCATATGGAATTTCAGTAACAACAATTTTATTAATATTTTTTTCTTCAATAATCTCAATTTTTGAGCGAACAACAACTTTTCCTTTACCTTTTTGAAATGCTTGTCTAATTCCTTCTTTTCCTTCAACAATTGCTCCTGTTGGAAAATCAGGTCCTTTCATAAACATCATTAAGTCATCTAAAGAACACGATGGATGCTGAATACGATAAATAGTTGCATCTATAACTTCTTCTAAATTATGAGGTGGAATATCAGTTGCATAACCCGCTGAAATCCCAGTTGCTCCATTGACTAAGAGATTAGGGAATTTAGCTGGTACAACTGTTGGTTCGTACTCTGTATCATCAAAGTTTAAAGCCATTAAAACCGTTTCTTTATCAATGTCTTTTAACAATTCTAAAGCTATAGCAGATAAACGTGCTTCGGTATAACGCATAGCAGCTGCAGGATCGTTATCAATAGAACCATTATTTCCCTGCATATCAACTAAAGGAATTCTCATTTTCCAATCTTGAGACAAACGCACCATTGCATCATAAACAGAAGTATCACCATGTGGATGATAATTCCCAATAACATTTCCTACAGTTTTTGCTGATTTACGATATGGTTTATTATGTACATTTCCTTCTTTGTACATAGCATATAAAATTCTTCTTTGTACAGGTTTTAATCCATCTCTGACATCTGGCAAAGCACGATCTTGAATAATGTATTTAGAATACTTTCCAAAACGATCACTCATAATATCATCTAATGATTGTGTAATGATTTTTTCTTTCATATTTTGCCTCCTTATTGTTGGATAAAGAATGAATCTTCAAGTGAAAACTGAACATTATCTTCGATCCATTCACGTCTAGGTTCAACTTTGTCACCCATTAATACAGAAACTCTTCTTTCTACAAGTGCTGCATCTTCTATAGAAACTTGTATGAGTGTACGTGTGTCAGGATTCATTGTCGTTTCCCAAAGTTGATCAGCATTCATTTCTCCTAACCCTTTATATCTTTGAACAGCATATCCACGCCCTATTTTTCTTTTTGCTTCCTCTAATTCTTCATCATCCCATGCATAAAGTGCATCTTCATGCTTTCCATTTTTCTTAGAAACTTTATACAATGGTGGTAAAGCAATATAAACCTTTCCAGCTTGTATCAATCCTTTCATATAACGATAGAAAAATGTTAACAATAAGACTTGAATATGAGCACCATCTGTATCAGCATCTGTCATAATAATAACCTTTGCGTAATTTGAATCATCAGCATTAAAATCTGCTCCTACACCAGCTCCAACAGTATTAATAATTGTACTGATTTCTTCATTCTTCAAGATATCTGTCATTGATGCTTTTTCTGTATTGACAACCTTTCCACGAAGAGGAAGAATGGCCTGATATTTACGATCACGTCCTTGCTTAGCACTACCACCAGCAGAATCCCCTTCCACTAAATAAAGTTCTTTTCTTTTTTTATCTTTAGATTGTGCAGGCGCTAGTTTTCCACTTAAGATTCTCTCTGTTTTTGTTGTTTTCCCTTTTCTTGCTTCTTCTCTTGCCTTTCTTGCTGCATTTCTTGCTTGTGCAGCTTTAATCATTTTATTAACTAATTGATTAGCAATATCCTTATTTTCTTCTAAGAAATAGTTGATTTGTTCATATACAACATTCTCAACAATATTTCTTGCTTCAGGAGTTCCTAACTTTCCTTTAGTTTGTCCTTCAAACTGAAGCAATGGTTCAGGTATCTTCACAGAAATAATGGCTGTTAATCCTTCTCTTACATCATTTCCTTCTAAGTTTTTATCTTTGCTCTTTAATAAACCATACTTTCTTGCATATTCATTAAATACCTTTGTAAATCCTGATCTTAAACCAGTTTCATGTGTTCCACCATCACCAGTTCTTACAAGATTGACAAAAGAAATAATATTTTCTTGATAACCTTCAGAAAATTGAAAAGCAATTTCAACTTCAATTTGATGAGTTATATCATCAAATGAAACAACTTTATGTAATACTTTTTTATCATAATTCAAGTAATCTATAAATGCTTCTAATCCATTATTGTATTGAAAAGTTTCATTTTTTCCAGTTCTTTCATCTATAACATTCATTTCAATGCCTTTAAGAAGAAAAGCACTTTCTTTTAAACGTTCACAAATTGTAGAATAGTTAAATTCAGTCGTTGAAAAAATTTTTGCATTTGGTTTAAAATGAACAATTGTTCCTGTTCTATTTGTTTTACCAATAACTTTTAATGGTGTGATTTTTTGAGCACCGTCTTCGAACCTTTGCTGATGAATTTTACCATCACGAAAAACTGTGACTTCCAACCATTCACTAAGTGCATTAACAACAGATGACCCCACACCATGTAATCCACCAGAAATGGCATATCCACCATTTTCACTAAACTTTCCACCAGCATGAAGAATAGTTAAAATAACCTCTGTTGTAGGTTTTCCAGAAGCATGCATTCCTGTAGGCATTCCTCTACCATGATCTTCAACTTTAATACTTTTATCCTTACCAATAGTTAATGTAATTGAATTTCCAAAGCCTGCAATAGCCTCATCTATGGCATTATCTACAATTTCCCAAACCAAATGATGCAGTCCTCTGACATCTGTAGAACCAATATACATGGCTGGTCTTTTTCTAACTGCTTCTAATCCCTCTAAAATTTGTATATCTGATTCATCATAGTGATTTGTTTTCATTTAATGCTTCCTCCTTCCATAACCACTTTATTATACCAAATATCCATAAAAATATCTATATAAGATATGAGTAATTTTTTATACTATGCTAGATTTATAAAGAAAAATATGTGATATGTTCTGGATAAATGATTGCTTTTTCACTCTATTTATGTATAATAATTTCAGGGAAGTGAAATTATGAAAAATTGTTTATATATTCTTTTAGTCTGTATGAGTTATCTTTATGGTTCTATTCCTTTTGCACTAGTTATTGGAAAAGTTTTTTATCATACTGATATAAGAAATAGTGGTTCTGGAAATTTAGGAGGGACGAATGCTGGACGAGTTCTTGGCAAAAAAGCTGGTATAACTGTCATCCTGTTAGATGCATCAAAATGTTGTATTTCAATTTTGATTGCTACTATAATAAGTCAGGCTTTTCAGCTTAATCATGATATTGTTTATCTCTGTGCACTTTCATGTGTTATTGGGCATTGTTATCCTGTTTTTGCTCAATTCAGAGGTGGAAAAGCTGTTTCAGTTGCTATTGGATATGTATTAATGACTAATATATATAGTGCATTCATAGCTATATGTATTTTCCTTATCACTTTGAAAATATCAAAGTATGTTTCTTTGGCCTCTATTCTTTCATCACTAACTATTGTTATTATATCTCCATTTATTGGATACAGCACAGTTGGTATCATAACAAATATATGTATTGTTTCTTTACTTATATATAAACATAAAGATAATATTTTACGAATTAAAAATAGAACAGAAAATAAAATCACTTGGATGTAAAAAAAATCGCAAATGCGATTTTTTATTTTGCAAATGATGTATTCATGACATGTGGTAAATAATCATGTTGATTATAAAATTTCAAAGTATAATCACCATCATATTCAACAAGTGTCAATGAGCATCCTTCAACAACCTTTTGATTAATAGTAACATAATCTTTTTTATCTAGGTGCAACATACACGCTAGTAGAACAATAAAAAACATGCCATGTGTAACTATAAAAATTGAACTTGATGAATCATATTTTTTTAAATCATTTAAAAAATCCATTGCACGCTCAATAACTTCATCATAAGATTCACCATGAGGAATACGATCAAATTTTTCAGGATGCGACCAAAGATTATGATAAATTTGATAATCGGTTTTTAAAATATCTGCTATCTTTCTTCCTTCAAAAACTCCAAAATTCATTTCCATTAAACGATTATCTTTTATAATACAAGTATCATCAAATAACAAAGTTGCTGTTTTATAAGCTCTTAAAATGGGACTACTAAAAATATAATCAAACTTTAAAGAAGAATCATCTATATATTTTTTCAATGCTTTAGCATTTTCAATACCTTCAGCATTTAATGAAGAATCACATCTTCCTTGCAATCTTTTTTCATCATTCCAAACAGTTTTAGAATGTCTTGTCAAATATATTTTCATATAAATAGCAAAAAATAAGGGGTATTCCCTTATTTATATTGATCATTAATACTTTTCATGATTCTTTTGATTTGTGTCTCATTAGGCTTACGTCCCATTTCCATAAACATTGCTCTAATCATTTTTTCATTAATAGGTGGATTCTTTTTTAGATTTTTCTTAAACATATAACGTGCTGCAAAGAATCCTATAGCAAGACCAATAATTAGTCCAATAATTGCCTCTAACATTTTTATTCCTCCATTTCAAATTACTCATATATTATAACATAAAATGATTTCATTTGTAAAACCAATTATGCTTTAATCATATAAAAGTTTTGAGAAAATGAACACATCATATCAAAAATAATATGATTTTCATCATTTTCTTTAACATCCAAATCATATTCATTCATTTTAATCATCATTTTATCACCAGTTATAGAATTAATAATTTGATGTATTCCATGAAAATATGTATAATCCTCTCTTTGATGCAAAAGATTTAAAAGCTTTTCCTTTGAATCTCCAAGTGGTTCAAATAATAATTCAAGCTGTTGAATATCAAATTGATTATTTGGATTTGTATATAATGATTCTACGATATGAGGATACAATTGAACTGTTTGAGAAAACTGTTTTTTTAATAATACTACTTTATATTGCATAACATCACCCATGATTCATATTACCTTATTTAAAGTACAGAAAATGTCAAAAACGGTCTATGAAAGACCGTTTTTTTATTATTTTTTAAACTTATCTTGTTTATGATATGTTGTATGAAGTAATTCATGAGCAGTATGAGAATTAGGATGTCCTAAAAATTCTTCATATAATTTTTGCACTTGACTATTTAAATGTGATTTTCTAGCTGGCATAGCACGATCTTCATCATATAACGCTTTTGCTCGAGCACTCTTAAAATCAAAGCCACTGTTTCTTATCAAAGCATTGATATATGACTGACCACCACCATTAATGCAACCACCAGGACAACCCATAATTTCAATAAAATGATATTTTGAACATCCATTGCGTATATCCTCTAATAGTGGTTTTGCAATAGTCATACTATGTGCAACAGCAACATGAACAGTTAAATCTCCAATTTGAACACTTGCTTCTTTAAGCCCTCTTTGACCTCTGACTGCATGATATTCAATTTTTTCTAAATCATCATGATTTAATACATCGACAACAGTACGTAAAGCTGCTTCCATAACTCCACCACTTGCTCCAAAAATGACACCTGCACCAGTATATTCTCCAAACATATCTTGGTCAAATTCTTCATCTTTTAAATCTACAAAATTAACGCCAAACATCTTAATTAATTTTCCAAGTTCTCGTGTTGTTAAAACTGCATCAACATCTTTCATATCATTTTTTATCATTTCATTTCTTTCTTTTTCACCTTTTTTAGCAACACAAGGCATAATAGAAACAACATAAATATTTTTTGGATCAAGTCTATGCGTTTTAGCATAATAAGATTTAATCATTGCTCCTAACATCATATGAGGAGACTTACATGTAGATAAATGATCTAATAAATCTGGATATTCTTTTTCGCAATAATTAATCCATCCAGGTGAACAAGAAGTTATCATAGGTAACTTTCCACCATCCTGAAGACGGTGAATAAATTCATATCCTTCTTCCATAATTGTTAAATCTGCACCAAAGTTTGTATCATAAACTTTATCAAATCCTAACAATTTTAATGCAGCGACCATTTTACCAGTAACTCTTGTTCCAATAGGCATGCCAAATTCTTCACCTAAACTTGCTCGAACAGCAGGAGCTGTTTGAACAACAACATGTTTTGTCGGATCATTTAAAGCCTCTATCACATTATGAATTTCTTCTTTTTCTTGTAATGCACCTACTGGACATACATTAATACATTGACCACATTGCATACAATTAACATTATTTAAACT
>CATOPA010000121.1 GCA_951801965.1 uncultured Erysipelotrichaceae bacterium
CATTCCTTTTCACCTCTTTCTTATTTATAAAAATACTTATTAAAATTTTCTTGAACAAACTTATTAAAAAATATTATATTTTAAATACCCTCATTATCTTTTTTTCGCTATAATAAGATTCATAGGAGTGATAACAATGATTGATATATTTACACAACTCAAAACAAGTCAAAAGCTATCTCATAATGAAAAAATTGTTGCTAATTACATTTTAGAGCATCCCCAGCAAGTCATAGGCATGAATACAAATCAACTGAAAGATGTTTGTTTTGTTTCTACAGCAACAATATATAGATTATGTGAAAAATTAGGTATTGCTGGATTTTCAGAATTAAAAGTACATATCTCTAGTTCACTAAAGGAATACATTCACAACAAAGAAGAATTTAATTATGATTTTCCTATAAAAAAATACCAAACACACTATGAAATATTAAATAAAATCAAAGAAGATTATGAAAACACCCTAACAACAACATTAAACTTTTTTGATTTAGAAAATTTAAAACATGCTGTTTTTGCCCTTAAAAAAGCAAAATATATTGATATATACTCATCTGCTGGAAATATATACTTTGCACAAAATTTTCAATTCCAAATGCAAGAAATTGGAGTTTCTGTTAATGTTCCTATTGAAGAGTATCATCAAAGATTACTTGCATCGCAAAGTGATAAAGATCATTTAGCAATTATTATCACATTTGGTGGTCGTGGACTTCTATCAAACATTATTCCTCAAATATTGTCTGAAAGAAAAACACCCATTCTCTTGATTTCATCATATGATTATCAACCTAAATATGCGACACCATACTATCATCTATATATAAATCCTTATGAAAATCATTATAACAAGATTTCATCATTTTCAACAAAGCTTTCTATTTTATATATATTAGATGTTTTGTATACATGCTATTTTAATCTAGATTATGATAATAATAAAGAGAAAAAGTTAAATTACTATTCATTGATAGAAAAAACAAATTTCAAATGAGAAAATTTTTATAAACAAAAAGAAAAATATTGATGTGAAATGATAAATATTTCCATATCTTATATTTCAAATAGTAATAATCAAGTTATGCTTTATAATAAAATATAGGAGGTTACAAAATGAAAGTTAAAGCAATTATGTGTGATGTTGATGGAACATTACTAACAAGTAAGGGAGTTGTTTCTCCCTTAACAATTCAAGCAATTCAAAAGGCAAGAGAAAAAGGTATTCTCTTTGGTTTATCAACTGGAAGAGATGTCCACAGTGTCAAAACACTACTTAAAGAATGGGGTATTGATGGACTTGTTGATAGTATCGTAGGAACTGGTGGTGCTGAAATATGTGATTTTACTTTTCATGTAGAAACTCAAAGTTTTCCATTAGATGGTCATCTTATCAAAGAAATTGTTAAACATTATGAAGATATGGATGTCAATTTTGCAATCCCATACAATGGAATCTTCTACACACCAAAAGATGATGAACATATTCAACATCTATCTACGGCTGATAAAGTGCCATATAAAGTGGTGAATTATGATGAATTCTTATCAGAGCCAAGACCAAAACTCATCATTATTTGCCATCCAGGTGATATGGATAAAGTTATTGAAAGAAGTCAAACATTTCAAAATGATCAATATAAATCTGCCTCATTAATCACTGCAAGTATTTTATACGAATATCAAGATCCTCGTGTATCTAAAACACATGGTCTTAAACAAGTTATGGATATGCATGGAATAGATATGAAGTACTTATGTACTTTTGGTGATGCTGATAATGACTACGATATGACACTTAATGCTGGAATTGGTGTCGTTATGGCTAATGGAAGTGAAAAAACAAAGAGTGTTGCTGATTATATTACAGATGATCATGATCATGATGGCATTGGAAATTTTATTAATCGCTACATTTTAAACGAAGAAGTTACAAATAGAAACGAGAACTAAATAGTTCTCGTTTTTATAAAAAATCTATGAGTATTTCATGTAACAAATCTAAACCTTTAGATGTTGCAATCAAACTTTCGTTTTCATATTTTAACAATTTATTTTCAATATGCTTTTGAATAACATTTCCATAAACATCTTCAATACTTTGATTAAATTTTTCAAAGAAATAGTTTAATGATATTCCTTGCACAAGTCTTAATCCCATCATTACAGTCTCAAACATTTGATCTTCTTTCGTTAACTCAATATCTTTCTTTAAAAAATTTCCTTTTAAATATTGCGTTAAAGATTGTGTATTTTCATAGTGCCTATTTTGAACTTTTCCATGAGCTCCTAATCCTATACCATCATAATCTTCATAGTGCCAATAAACAAGATTATGCAATGATTCATAACCATTTTTAGCATAATTACTCACTTCATATTGAATAAAATCCATATCATATAAAGCTTTTTTTATCATTTGACTATAATAATATTCTTTTTCTTCATCTATAGGCTGATAATGTTGAATATCTAAAAGTGTATGTTCTTCTAAAATTAATGAATAATAAGAAATATGTTGAATATCTAAAGACTTAATTATTTGCAAATCATTTTGTATATGTTTTTGTGTTTGATATGGTAAACCATACATCATATCTATTGATATATTTTGAAATCCTATCTCTTTTGCCTTAGTCATTAAATCAAAAACATCTTTATTATGATGTCTTCGATGAAGAGGCTCTAATAATTCTTCTTGAAATGTTTGTACCCCAATACTTAGACGCGTCACTCCACCATCATATAATATTTTCAATTTTTCTTCATTCATTGACTCAGGATTAACTTCCACTGTATATTCTTTGACTCTATAAGAATAATACTTTAACATATTCATTAATCTTTTGAGTTGCATACAAGAAAGAGAGGAAGGTGTCCCTCCACCAATATAAATTGTATATAGAAGATTTTCTTCTTTTTGATAAAGTTCTTCATCAAGTTTATCTAAATAGTCATCAACCCATTGAGACTGATATAAAACCTTGCAAAAATCACAATAACTGCATATTTCATTACAAAAAGGAATATGAACATATAATGAATGTGTCATAGTCCAAATTCCTTAGCCAAACCTCCTAATGAAGTTTCCTTATATGCACTAGATAAATCTTTTCCAGTTTCTTTCATAACACGCACAATTGCATCAAAAGAAACTTTATTTTTTCTTAAATATCCTAATTGTTTCGCAAGCATCGCAGCATCTAATGCTCGTAATGAGCCATAACCATTTCTTTCTATACATGGAATTTGAACATATCCACCAACTGGATCACATGTTAATCCCAAATTATGTTCTAATCCCATTTCAGCAGCATACTCAATTAAAGAATTATTTAATTCATATATCCAAGCCATTGTTGCTGCAGCCATAGCACATGCTGTACCAACTTCTGCTTGACATCCTCCATCAGCACCCGATATTGTTGCATTTTGTTTAACAATATTTCCAAACAATCCTCCAACAGCAAGAGCTTTGATTAAATCTTTCTTTTCTATATTTAATTGTTTATAACAATAATACAAAACAGCCGGCATAATTCCACTTGCTCCACATGTTGGTGCAGTCACAATAACACCTCCATCAGCATTTTCTTCTGCTACTGCATAAGCATAGCTAGAAATAAAAAGGCGTTCTCTGTCAGCTTCCCTTCTTGTATTTTGAGCCTGCTGAAAAATAGACTTTGCTACTCTTTTTAATTGAAGTTTTCCATGAATTTTCCCTTCTTTACGAAGACCATTTTCAACACACTGAAACATAGCTTCTAAAATTTCATAAAGATATCTTTCAAACTCATCATCTTCATTTTCTATAATATAGTCATATAAAGATATAGAATTTTTATCCACATATTCCAAAACTTCTGACATTGTATTTTGTTGATAAACATGTTTTGGTTCAGCCACAAGATTATCTTTAAAACAAATAGACCCTCCCCCTATAGAATAAACTTCTATAGCCTGTATTTGATGATCTTCATTATCATAAACATGAAAAATCATTCCATTTGGATGCATTGGTAGTTCCTTAGATTGAAATGAAAACGATACTGGCATATCAGCAAATGTTTTTTCAATAATATAATCAGTTAAATGTCCCTTTCCTGTAAGTGCAAGTGAGCCATGTAAATCCACATGAATATGATGTGCATCTGGATATTTTTCCTTTATATATTGTGCTGCACGTTGTGGTCCCATTGTATGTGAAGAAGATGGTCCTACACCAATTTTATATAATTCTCTAAGTGATTCCAAAATTACACTCCTCCTAATCTTATCAAAAAAAGTTCTAAGCCCTTATACTTATCGATTTTACCAGTTTTAATATTCACATCTAACTGTGATAACTCATCTATTTTCTGCAACAATTCAGAAAGTTCAAAATCTTTTCCATCTTTTCTTATATATTTTAAACGAAATGGATTCAAAGACAATAATTTTCCAATTTCTTGATCATTATATCCTTTTCTATCAAGCAATTTGACTTGATAGAGTAAGCGAAGTGAATTTGCTATTAAAACAATAAGTTTTATAGGTTCCTCATTATTCATTATCAGATCTTTATAAATCTGTATACTTTCTTTCGCCTCTTTATTAAGAATAGCCTTTGTTAACTCAAAAACATTTTCTTCAATATGCTTTGTAACCATAAGATCTATTGTCTCTTTTGTTACATGTTTTGTATATAAAGATATCTTATCGACTTCCTGTGATATTTCCAACAAACGATTTGGCATACGTGATAAAAACAACTGTAGAGCATCATCATCAATCATACACCCACGTGATTGAAAGCCTTTATGTACAATTTTAAATAATTGCTTATCATCAAGTTTTTCAATCTCGATAAAACGTGTTTCTTTTCTAAGAAACTTAACTATTTTCTTTCTCTCATCAAAATTTTTTTGATCATGATAAATAATAAAAATTGTTGATGGATTATCATGTTTCATATATTCCATCAATGCTTTAATATCCTCTTCTGAAACATTCTTTTGCTTTTGTGATGTTAAAAAAAGAGGCTCCTTAATGATAATCATTTTATAATCTGTCAAAAATGGAGGTGTCAAAGCATCCTCTAAAATTGTTGACATAGGTGTTTCATGACACCAATAAGTCATTATATTCATATCTTCCTCGCAAATACGAAACTCTTTTTTGAGTTGTTCTACTTTTTGCTGCATGAGATAATTTTCTTCACCATAAATAACACAATTCATACCATCACCTTCATCTTTTTATTATACATGATTTATCTAAAAATGTAACGTGATTTTCCATAAAATCTTATATGAAACATACCATCCTTATCCGTTCTTAAAATTTTTACCCCCTTTCTTTGTAATCTTTCAATAACCTCATTTGATGGATGATGATAGATGTTATTCTTTTTGACTCCTATCATGGCAACTTGTGGTTCAATTAAATCAAAAAGTATTGGTGAAGTTGACGAAGAACTTCCATGATGTGAAACCTTTAAAATATCTACATCTAAGTGCTTATAACGATTTTTTAAATCTTTTTCAACAACACTTGAAGCATCACCCATAAATAACAAGTTCATTGCAGGAAGCTGAACATACATAATTAATGATTTATCGTTCTCATCTGTATAATGTTGAGTTTCCAACATCGTCACTTTCATACATCCAATTTCTCTATAAGATTCAAAGTCACGAATAATCTTTTTAACTTGAAAATTTTCTACTAAAGAATCCAGTGCTCCACAATGATCATAATCATCATGAGAAATATAGACGTAATCCAAACTGTACACTCCTATAGAATATAAATATGGAATAATTACCTTTTCTGCCAGATCATAATCTTTCTGTCCACCTGTATCAATCAAAACATTTCCTTGATTAAATGGCAATCGAATGAGTGTACAATCACCTTGTCCCACATCTATCATTGTCACTTCACCATATATCTTATATTGACCATAAAAAGAAAAACTTATCAATAAAGCTAGCATCATACAAATATTTTTAGCAATATCCTTTTTTAGAGATAAGCGAATTATCATATGAAAAAGAATAATATAATAAAAAAAGAGAAATGCTAATGTTGGATGTGCCATAGGAATCAAAATTTGTATTTCACTTAACATAAACAAAATATCTCTTAACACATATATA